>JBQGEO010000191.1:0-41834 GCA_052039655.1 Pararcticibacter sp. | reverse complement strand
ACGGTGGATGATATCTTTAATACTGTTATCATCACCGCTATTCAGAGTCAGAATAATTAATTAGTCATAAATAAAGTAAAAAGGAACCAGCAAGACGGATTTTTCCGTCTTTGCTGGTTTTAGAATTTAAGGAAGTAAACGAATATTATTTGCATGAATATTTTTGTAGTAAACTGCGGGAGCAGTTCGATTAAGTATCAGTTGTTTAAATGGCCGTCGACATCTCCGATATGTTCGGGACTGGTGGAGCGTATAGGCCTTGAAGTGTCGGCTATTACCCATAAGGTTTACCTTGGAGGGGAAGAGAAAGTGATTAAGAAAACCCTTGAGTTACCGGATCATGAGGCTGGAATGCAGGAAGTGGGCCATCTGTTAACTGCACCTGAAATCGGAGTGATCCAGGATCCTGCAGAAATAGAAGCTGTAGGGCACCGGATCGTACACGGAGGAGAGAGTTTTTCTACTACTACGATCGTTACTCCCGAGGTAAAGGAAGAAATTAAAAGGCTTTCTGCTTTGGCTCCCTTACACAATCCCGCTCATTATGTAGGTCTTACTGTTGCTCAGAAAATATTCAGCCAGGCGACTCAGATTGTTGTGTTTGACACCGCATTTCACCAGACAATGCCTGCGAAAGCGTATCGCTACGCCATCCCTGCGAAGTTTTATGAGGATCATGGAGTCCGTGTATATGGTTTCCACGGAACCAGCCACAAATATGTAACAGAACAGGCGCTTTCTCATCTTCAGAAACCTGATGCCAAGATCATTACGATCCACCTTGGAAATGGCTGCAGCATGGCTGCCGTGGACGGTGGGAAATGTATCGATACCAGCATGGGCCTGGGGCCGCTGGACGGGCTGATCATGGGTACCCGCTGCGGTAATATAGATTCCTCTGTGGTGTTCTATCTTGTGTCTCAGCTGGGTTATGATATAGAGCAGGTGGATACATTATTTAATAAGCGCAGCGGTATGCTGGGGCTTACAGGAAACAGCGACATGAGAGATGTACTGAAGGCAGTGCATGAAGGTGACGAAAGTGCACAGCTGGCGCTCGACATGTACGTTTACCGGATCAGGAAATATATCGGGTCTTATGCTGCTGCGCTGAACGGCCTCGATGCGATCGTGTTTACTGCAGGTGTGGGTGAGAATGCTGATGACATAAGAGAACTGGTTTGTGAAAATATGGATTTCACGGGAATTCAGCTGGACAAAGAGAAGAACGCGGTGCGTGCTTCTGTTGTTCGTGATGTAAGTACCCCCGAATCAAGGGTGAAGGTTTTGGTTATCCCTACGAATGAAGAACTTGAAATAGCAAAAGAGTGCTTCGAACTGCTGGAAACCGGAGAATAAAATTTGCCGGATGGCGTTGAGTCCGCAGTGAGGACTTAACGCCGTTCTTTGCGGCCTTATCATTTACTATCGTAACAGGGCGGGATTCTTCCGCCGTTTGAAGATAAAAGCTGTCCGTTCGTCTAACGGACATTTTTATTTCTTTGTCTTTGTTTAATTTAGAGGCTGATGAGTAAATTAAAAACGGGCGTTCTGCACGCGATCGTCTGGATCGCTATCCTTCTTCTTTTTGCCGGCATTGGGAGCAGGAGTGGAAACTTCAGAGAATCTGTTATTATTTACATCTACTTCGGGGTGATCAATATATGCCTGTTCTACATTAATTATCTCTACATCCTTCCCAAGTTCTTAAACACCAGGCGCTATCTCGGGTGTACATTCAGCATTGTCTTCCTGATATTGATTTCAGGGATCATCAAATATGGTATTGCCAGTCTCTTCGGTGACGTAGTGCTCAGGAGTAAAACGGAGCCGCGCGGTTATCTTTCTTTCTGGGAGTATTATACCGGAGCTTTCTTCACCGGTACTTTTTTCATTGTACTTAGTACGGTTACCAAGTTTACGCTTGACTGGTTTGTGAATGAAAAGATCCGGAAAAATCTGGAAAATGAAAAGCTGACTGCCGAACTGGCCTTCCTCAGATCCCAGATTAACCCCCATTTTCTTTTTAACTCATTAAATAACATATATTCGCTGGCTTATCAGCATTCTGAACGGACTCCGGAGGCCATTCTCAAGTTATCGGAGATTATGCGATATATGCTTCAGGAGAGCAATGAACCCCGGGTGGAGCTGTGGAAGGAGATCAGGTATCTTGAGAATTATATAGAGCTGCAAAAATTACGGTTTCGCTCGGATGATAACGTCAGGATGTCTGTGAAAGGGAATGATACAGAGCAAACGATAGTTCCTCTGATCCTGATCCCCTTTGTTGAGAATGCATTTAAGCATGGCGTTACCTCGGATCCGTCTTCTCCGATCATAATAGATATTGATATACAGAACGGAAGGATAATCTTTACAGTAAAGAATAATAAAAGCGGGATGAACAAGGATCGGACGAGCGGAATAGGACTTAATAATGTGAAGCGTCGCCTGGATCTGCTATATCCCGGGAAATATAATCTTGACATAGACGAGCGGGGAGAGCTTTACTGTTGTAAATTAGTGTTGGAATTGTAAATGACTATGATACGTTGTCTTGTTGTTGATGATGAACCTCTGGCTCTTGATATCCTGACGGATTATATTGAAAAAGTTCCTTTTCTTGAGCTGGTAAAGGCAACTACAAGTGCTTTTGAGGCATTGTCTCTTGTTCAGAATAATGCGGCAGACCTGGTATTCCTGGATGTCCAGATGCCTGAGCTGACCGGCATTCAATTTCTGAAGATCATAAATGGGAAGTGTTGCGTGATCCTGACCACCGCGTATTCTCAATATGCCCTCGATGGCTATGAGCTGGACGTTTGTGATTACCTCCTGAAGCCAATTGCTTTTGACCGTTTTTACAAAGCTGTTTCGAAAGTGCAGTCGCAGCTCGCTCCTGCATCCTCTGTGCCCCAGGCTCCTGAAAGGTCTGCCTCGACTGCTCCTGATTTTATTTTTGTCAAAACAGAACACAGGATCCAGAAGATCTATATTCATGACATCCTGTACATTGAGGGCTTAAAGGATTATGTTTCTATTTTCACACCTGTTGAAAGGGTCATCACCCTTCAGCACATGAAGAAACTTGAGGAGGTTCTGCCCAATCAGCGTTTTGCAAGGGTTCACAAGTCGTTTATCGTATCGATTGATAAAATCGAGAGCATAGAAAGGGGCAGGATCCAGATAGGAGATAAGATTATACCGATAGGCGATACTTACCGCGATAGCTTCTTTAAAAAGATCGAGGACCGGAATATCTAAGGCCTTATCAGGCCTCCACCTCGCTTTTTATAGCATTCTCTGCTTCAGAAATGATTTCCTCCGGGGTTTTGCCCGACGGCTCGATTGGCTGAAGAACCTTCCATGTCATTTTTTCTCCGAAGCTTAAAGGAAATGTCCCGAAGCGGGTAAACTTCCATGATCCGGTTATTGCTACGGGGACTACCAGCGCGCCGGGAACCTTCTTGATCAGGGTATTCACTCCTCCTGCCGCAAATGGCTTCATTTTTCCGTCGCGGGAGCGTGTTCCTTCGGGAAATATAGCAGCCGACCAGTTATTATCCCTCATTCTCTGAGCAAGCTTTAGGATTTCGGTGATGGACTGTTTGGGGTCTTTGCGGTCTATATTTGCCGCACCTCCATGTTTCAGGTTGAAAGAAATACTCGGAATCCCCCTGGTGAGTTCGATCTTTGACACGAACTTGGGTTGATAGCGCCTGAGGTACCAGATCATCGGCGTGATATCGTACATACTCTGATGATTGGCAATGAAGATGATCGGCCGGCCGACAGGCAAGTCGTATTTATTGATGAACCTTACCCTGCCTCCCATGACATAATAGGTTCCAATCAGCAGGTAATTTAAAATCTCTACAGAAGATTTATGCGCTTTATATCCACCGAGTTTCAGGCTCAGCCATTGGATGGGGTGAAATATTACCAGCAGGAGCCCAAACAAAAGATAATGAATGGGCGAAAAGATGTAACCGAGGAACTTATTCATTTATCACCTGAAAGCCGCTAATTTATATCAAATTTTTCATCTGTAAAACGTTTTCTGATGGGGATCTATATGCGGGGGCTTTATCCCTGAAGCATAAGTTTTACCCTGAGTATTGCGGCTACGCTGAGCGAATCGGTGATCTGATTATTCAGGACCATCTGATATGCTTCTTCAAAAGCTACTTTCCTGATATGAAGCTGCTCTGTTTCTTCAGGTGAGGATTCTCCTTCTGCGAGATCCCTTGCCAGATAAATAATGCCGTATTCGTCGCTGACAGAGTTGGAAAGGTGGATATGCTGAAGCTCTGTCCAGTCTTTGGCTGTAAGTCCTGTTTCCTCCAGCAGCTCCCTCTTTGCTGACTCGAGCGGATCAATGCCGTGAGGCCCGCCGCCTTCAGGGATTTCCCAGCTAAACTGGTTAAGCGGGAACCGGTACTGGCCTACCAGCCAGATGTTCAATTGCTCATCCAGGGCAATTATCCCGATGGCGAGGTTTTTAAAGTGCACTTTTCCATAAATGCCCCGGCCTCCTGAGGGATTGATCACGTTGTATTCCGTAACTTTTATCCATGGATTGTTGTAAACTTCAGTTTCTGACAAGATCTGCCAGGGGTTGTGTGCTTCGTCGGTCATTATAAAAAACTCAGGGATCGTTATTACATTGTTGTTAAATAAGAAAGCCTTCCGGTGATCAGAAGGCTTTCTTTTATCGTCATGGAATTAAATACCAAAGGACGCTTTTACTTTATCGACATAGTCAAGTTTCTCCCATGTGAAGAGTTCGACCTCTACTTTTTTCTTATCGCCGTTTGCTCCTTCGAATTCCTTCACAACTGTTTGTGCTTCACGACCCATATGTCCGTAAGCGGCTGTTTCAGAATAGATCGGGTTTCTGAGCTTCAGGCGGCTTTCTATTCCATAAGGGGTCATGTCAAAGATCTCAGTGATCTTCCCGGCGATCTCGCCGTCTGAAAGGGCAGTCTTCGATGTGCCGTAAGTATTTACGTAAATTCCCATCGGGTCTTTTACCCCGATGGCGTAAGAGACTTGTACCAGCACTTCATCACAAACCCCGGCAGCAACAAGATTTTTGGCAATGTGCCTGGTTGCGTAAGCGGCAGAGCGGTCAACTTTAGATGGATCTTTACCTGAGAAAGCCCCGCCACCATGTGCGCCTTTGCCCCCATACGTGTCGACGATGATCTTCCGTCCGGTAAGGCCGGTGTCGCCGTGAGGACCACCGATCACGAATTTTCCGGTCGGGTTGATATGATATTTGATATCCTCGCTGAATAACTGCTGAAGTTCGGGCCTGAGGCTGTTTTTTACCCGGGGGATCAAAATATTAATAATGTCTTCCCTGATCTTTGCCTGCATCTCCTGCTCCCCTGCAAATTCGTCGTGCTGGGTGGAAACTACGATGGCATCAATCCTGACAGGCTTATGATCGTCACTATACTCAATTGTGACCTGAGATTTGGCATCCGGGCGAAGGTATCCGATTTCATTTCCTTCGCGCCTCAGGTTTGCAAGTTCGATCAGGATCTTATGTGCAAGATCGAGGGCAAGGGGCATATAATTATCAGTTTCATTGGTGGCATAACCAAACATCATTCCCTGATCTCCGGCGCCCTGTTCCTGTTTTTCTTTCCTGTCGACCCCCTGGTTTATATCTGCTGACTGTTCGTGGATGGCAGACAGGATCCCGCAGGAATTGGCCTCGAACATATATTCAGACTTTGTATATCCGATCTTACGGATTACGTCTCTGGTTATTTTCTGAACATCCAGATAGGTAGTAGATTTAACTTCTCCGGCAAGGATAACCTGTCCGGTAGTTACCAGGGTCTCACATGCGACTTTCGAGTCGGGATCCCATGCAAGGAAATTATCAATCAGAGCGTCTGATATCTGATCAGCAACTTTATCGGGATGTCCTTCAGAAACTGATTCTGATGTGAATAAATAGGGCATAATCTTATTATTAATAAATTAAAGCAGAGGGACTGGTAAATTGCAGGGCGTAAAACAGCAGCAGGTGTTAGCACTTTTTTACGTGGTTGCAATCTTTTCCGTTCCAACGGACAAAGCAAATCAGTCCACTTTGGTAATGCGAATGTACAAGAATTTTTTATTCTCAGGAAAGAAGAAATTTTTTCTGTTCACAAATAAATGATAACTATGTAGTTCGTTCTTAAATGATTATGGCGGAAGTTTAATCCGGCCAATAATCCTTATTTTTACCGCTATTTTACAGGTGCACTTGAGACAGAAAATTTTATTTATTATCAATCCTATTTCGGGGGGTAAAGACAAGAGGGGATTTCCGTTGCTGATTGAAAGATACCTTGATAAGGAGAAGTTCCAGCCCGATTTAGTTTTTACTGAATATGCGGGGCATGCCCACGAAATAGCATCAGAGGCAGTTGCTGCCGGTACGGATGTTGTTGTTGCCGTAGGAGGCGACGGCACCATTAACGAGGTTGCATCCGCTCTGGTAGATACCAGTTTAAAGATGGGGATAGTGCCCTGCGGTTCGGGCAACGGGCTCGCTTTGTCGCTCAGGCTCCCCCTGAATAACAGGAAAGCGATCAGAATTATTAACCAGTTGCGCAGCATGGCGATAGATACTGCTGTTTTGAATGAGCAGAAATTTTTTAATATGGCGGGAGTTGGTTTCGATGCGCATATCAGTCACGAATTTGCCGGGATGACCTCAAGGGGGTTCCGGGGATATATAAAAACAGCGTTTTCGGAGATCGTGAAATATAAGCCGGGTACCTACAGGATTGAGATAGACGGAAAGATTGTTGAAAGGACAGCTTTTATGATCAGTATTGCGAATTCTCCACAATACGGAAATAACGCTTATATATCACCAAAAGCCTCATTAAGTGACGGATTGCTGGATGTTTGCGTAGTGAAACCTTTTCCTCTGGCCCTGTTTCCTGCTGTTGTATTAAGGATGTTTACAAAAACTTCTGATCATTCGAGGTACCTGGAAATAATAAAAGGGAAAAATATACGTATTGTATCTTACGATAATGTGAGAGTACATGTGGATGGGGAACCCCGGGGAGCCGGCAGGGAAATTTCTATTTCTGTAAACCCGTCTTCACTTTCTGTATTATATTAGCTGCATGTCGAAAAAGATCAAAAATGTAAGCGGGGTCGTATATTCCACGAACCCTGATTTTGAGTTTCAACTTGATACGCCCGAAGTAACGGAAACTTTGCCGCCTGATAAGCAGAACCTTAGGGTCAGTTTAGACAGGAAGCAAAGAGGGGGCAAGGTGGTAACCTTAATTACTGGTTTTACAGGGACCGAAGAAGATCTTGAGATCCTGGGAAAAAAACTAAAACAGAAATGCGGTACGGGAGGTTCAGCGAAAAATGGGGAGATTGTTGTGCAGGGCGATTTCTGTGAAAAAATAATGACTGCCCTTAAGGCCGACGGCTATAGAGTAAAAAAATCCGGAGGATAGGGGTATATTTGGGTCAAAGTGTACTTAATACAAGATAAACTGCGTGTTTTTTATCAGCAATTTGCATTTGAAAAAAAAAATGGTTTTTATTGCAAAAAATTGTTCCGGTTTAGAAGACAGTTTTTTTGAAAAGAACGTTATATCCCTATAATTGGGAAACGCTGCGAAGGGATAACGGAAATGTAATCAGAATCACATTTTTTGTTAATTCGAAAGTTATAATTTTGTTATTGTATCATTGCAAGTAAGTAGCAACTATATATTAAATTAAAAACTAAAAACTAAAATTAAATTTAAAATGGCAACCGCACCAAAACCAACAACTGCGAAGAAAGAAAGCACTGGTTCAAACATTTTTGCAAGTCTGACGATCATCATCTGTATTATTATTGGCTTCCTTCTGTGGAAATACGTAATGGGAAATCCAACAAACTTTGAAGGAGGAGATCCTGAAAACGGTCACCCTCTTGCCGGTAATTATTTCGGAATGGTTTACAAGGGAGGGATCATTGTACCAATGCTGATGGGTATGTTCCTGATGGTTATTGTATTCTCCATCGAACGGTTTTTTGTGATTTCAAAAGCTGCAGGAAAAGGAAATGTTGAAGTGTTTGTAAAGAAAGTTCAATCATTATTAACTACAGGAAACATCGAAGCTGCAATGGCTGAGTGTGATAAACAAAGAGGTTCTGTAGCAAACGTAATTAAATCAGGCCTTAAAAAGTACAGAGAAGTAGAAGCTGACGGTACTTTAGATAACGATCAGGCTGCTTTAGCAATTCAGAAAGATATTGAAGAAGCTACAGCTCTTGAAATGCCGATGCTTGAGCAAAACCTGACTATCATTGCAACCCTGGTATCTACAGGTACACTGGTAGGTCTGTTAGGAACAGTAACAGGTATGATCAAGTCGTTCAGTGCGTTGGCAACTGCTGGTGCTCCTGACCAGGCACAGCTTGCAAACGGTATCTCTGAAGCGCTTATCAATACAGCAACTGGTATTGCGACTTCTACTGTAGCGATCATCATGTACAACATCTTTACTTCAAAAATTGATAAGCTTACTTATTCAATTGACGAAGCAGGATTCTCAATTGTACAGACTTACGCCAGTACTCATAAATAATTTGAAAAAAATTTCCCGGATTTATGGAATGTCCGGGTTTTTTTCATCCTCTATTAAAAATGATTAACGAATCATTATAAAATTGAAAGATGCCTAAAGTAAAAGTACCAAGAAAGAGTACGGCTATCGACATGACGGCGATGTGTGATGTGGCTTCCCTGCTGTTAACATTCTTTATCTTAACAGCAACAGCGCGTCAGCCAGAGCCACTAACTGTCGATACTCCGACTTCAACTGTGAAAATTAAAGTTCCTGAAACTGATATCGGTACGATAACAGTAGGAGAAGGAAAAGTTTTCTTTGGTGTGAAAGGTCAGGATATCCGTATTGCGATGCTTGAAAAGATGGGTGAGCGGTATAAGATTCAGTTTACTCCCGAAGAGAAAAAGCGTTTTTCTCTTATGGAAAGTTTCGGGGTCGATATTCATCAGTTGAAGCAGATAATCGCTTTATCCGGGGCCGACAGGAATAAACCCGGCTTACAGCAGGGAATCCCACTTGATTCTGTAGGTCAGTCTCCTTCTCAGATGCACGAATGGCTTTACCAGGCCCGTATTGCAACAAAAGAGATCAATGATAAGCAAATGCGCGTATCTATAAAGGGAGATTCGAAGGAGCAGTATCCTACCGTTAAAAAGATTATTGATATTTTACAGAAACAAAAAGTTAATAAGTTTAGTCTGATTACTTCCCTGGAAGGAATGGATTAATTCAAATAAAATAAAGATATGGCAGAATTAGACACCGGTGGGGGTGGCGGTAAACATAAAGGCGGGAAGGTAAGAAGCAAGAAGCAGTCAACTCGTGTGGACATGACTCCAATGGTTGACCTGATGTTCCTTCTGATCACTTTCTTCATGCTTACCACCACGTTAGCAAAACCCCAGGCAATGGACCTTGCCATGCCGGATAAGAATGACAACAAAGAAGATCAGCTGGATGTGGCTGATACCAGGACGATGACTCTTCTTTTGGGTAACAAGAACAGGATTGAGTGGTATATCGGATTGGTAGATAATCCGAAAACTCCTCCGACAGTTGAAAACTATGGTAAGGATGGTATCCGCAAGGCTATCCTTGACAAAGCCAAAGAGATCAAGGCGGCAACTGGCAAGGATTTGATTGTTCTGGTAAAACCCAGTGATAAGTCAAATTATAGAAACCTGGTGGACATCCTGGATGAGATTAAAATCACCAATGTTCAGCAGTATGCTATCGTTGATATTACCGAACCGGAGATTGGTTTGCTGAAAAGAGACGGGATATATTAGTACCATTAATTAATAATAAAGATGGCAAAGTTAGATATTTATAATCTTCAGTGGATCGACGTCGTGTTTACTGGCAGGAATCAGGCTTACGGGGCATACCAGCTTCGTAAGAATAACGCCAAAACCACGAACCGGGCGCTGATCATTGGAAGTATCCTTTTTATCCTTGCAATAAGCTCTCCGCTTATTATAAAGTATATCAAAGGATTAACTCCAGATAGTGAAACAGAAGAAAGAGTGATTCAGACGGAGGTGGTATTGACACCGCCGCCGCCGGTAGATGAGCAGGCTCCACCGCCGCCGCCAGCTGCTGAGCCTCCAAGACCAAGGGTAGACCAGGTGCGTTTCCCGCCTCCGGTAGTTGTACCGGCTGAAAAGGTAAGAGACGAAGAGCCTCCAACCGTTGAAGAACTGAAGGTAGCGGATCCGGGTCAGAAAACCATTGCCGGAGATCCTAATGCAGAGATCAGGATCGACGAACCGGTTGGTACTGCTCCTCCGACCAAGCAGGCAGTTGTTGAAGATAACAGCGTTCACGACTTCGCAAGTATTGAGGAAATGCCTGATTTTCCAGGTGGTATCCAGAAATTCTATGCTTATGTTAGTAAGAACTATGTTTATCCTGCAGCAGCCCGTGAGCAAGGGGTATCCGGACGACTGATTCTCAGCTTCATCGTTGAAAAGGATGGAAGTTTGACAGACATTAAGGTTGTTCGCGACCTTGGAATGGGTACTGGCGATGAGGCAATGAGAATGCTGAAAAAGGCTCCTAAATGGAAGCCAGGTATTCAGAACGGCCGTCCAGTTCGTGTTCAGTATACTTTACCTATCATGCTGAATCTCGAAGGAGGAAATTAAAGAATGATAGAAAGAGAAAATAGACAAAAATCGCCCGCAAAGCGATTTTTGTTCATTTTTGGGCTGTTCATGTTTGTTTTTTATTTGGTAGTAGGGATGGCGATTATCTTCTGGGACGGCATTCCGCTGCATCTTGAAAAACAATACCGTATTGTATTTGGCGTTTTTTTGATTGCCTATTCTTTTTTGCGGCTTGTAAGGCTTCTCCAAACGAGAAACGATGAATGATAGTATGAAACAGTTTATTGCTTGTCTTGGATCTTTAGCTCTTCTGTTTGCAGCCTGCAGTGGCAATAGTAATAAACAGGAAGAGACTGAAACCAGCGGATCTACTAAAATACTGGTGGATGAAAGCTTTTCTCCTATAGTTGAGGATCAGTGGTATGTATTTGAAAATACTTACCCGCGTGCCGATATCCAGCTGGTTTATCGTCCCGAGAATATGCTTGTCAACCAGTTTTTAAGTGACAGTGCCCGGGTTGCCGTCATGTCGAGGCTTCTGACAAAAGAGGAAGCAAGAGTTTTTGAACGGAAAAACATCAAAATAAGGAATACGAGATTTGCAATTGACGCTGTTGCACTGATTTCGAAGCGTTCTTCTGCTGATTCAGTTATTACTGTTCAGGAAATTATTGACATCATGCAGGGGAAACCGTCTAAAAGGAAGTTAGTTTTTGATAATCCCAATTCAAGTACCGTAAGATATTTAAAAGATCTGGCAAAAATTAGTAAATTGCCGACTAAAGGTGTGTACGCACTTGAAACAAATTCGGAAGTTATTAAGTTTGTACACAATAATTCAGGGGTAATTGGTGTTATAGGTATAAATTGGTATAAACAACCCGGGAAAGAACTCGAGCCGCTGATAGATGGGTTACGGGTTCTTGGTGTGAAAAATGTTCCCGGGAGCCCTGGTTCTGATAAATATTATAAGCCCAGTCAGGATAACCTGGCGATGGAGCTTTACCCGCTCCGCAGGGATTTGTATATTATCAATTGTCAGGGAGGAGCAGGATTAGGCTGGGGATTTGCCTCCTTCCTTGCCGGAGAAACCGGTCAGAGAATTGTTTTAAAGTCGGGATTATTGCCTGACAGTATACCTCCAAGGGAAATATTAATCAAATAACAATAAAACGACAGAATATTAAAGTAAACTATGAAGGTGATAAAAAGAGCAGTACAAGCAGGCCTGGTAGGGGTGTTGACGGTGACGGCAGTTTTTGCACAAAATTTGGCGGATGCAAAAAAGGCTTTTGATGCAGAGCAGTATCAGCAGGCTAAGACTATTCTGAAGAAACTGATTGCGGCACAACCAGCTGCAGGAGAAAATTATTTCTTTCTCGGGAATGTGTATCTGAAGACTAATTATACAGATTCGGCCAAAGCAACGTATTCTAAAGGGGTGAGTTCAGATGCTGAGTATCCTCTGAATTATGTAGGGCAGGGAACAATAGACCTTCTTGCAAAAAACGCTGCAGGAGCAAAAACTAATTTTGATAAAGCCATCTCTCTTGCCAAGAAGAAAGATAATACTCCATATTTATATATGGGAAAGGCGTATATCCTGGCTAAGGATTACACTACAGCCATTACTCATCTTGAAAAGGCCAAATCCATCAACGAGAAAGATGGGGAAGTTTATCTTGCCCTGGGTGATGCCTATATAGGTGACAAGAAGAACAGTGAGGCATACGGAGCTTACCGGACCGCCTTTGACATGGATAAGAACCTGTTAAGAGCGAAAATTGAATTAGGAAAGAGTGTAAGACGCTCAAAGGCTTTCAAAGAATCTGCTGATGAGTTTAATGCGATTCTGGCTACTAATGCTAATTATGCTCCTGCATACAGGGAACTTGCGGAAACGTATTATGAGTGGGCTAAAGATCAGCCTAATGAGTATAATGCTAAGATGAAGCAGGCTCTTGAGTTTTACGGAAAGTATATGGATAACACCGACCGTTCGTTAGATTCAAGAATGCGTTATGCAGACTTCCTGATCCTGGCAGGTGAATATAAAGCACTGGAGCAGGAAGCTCAGCAAATGGCACAGCTCGATAAAGCTAATCCACGTATCTACAGATATCTTGGTTATGCTGCATTCGAGAACGGTCACTTTGAAGAAAGTGTGAAAGCTCTGAATGATTTTATGAGTAAAGTAGAGCCTGAAAGAGTTATCGGACAGGATTATTATTATCTTGGACGTGCTAAGTTAAAAGCTAATGATACAAGCGGCGTATCGTCACTTGCAAAGGCAGTAGCTATAGATTCAGCTTATGCAGAGCCACTCAGTGAGTTAGCAAAGGAGCAGTTTACAGCTAAGAACTATGAGCTTGCTTCTAAACTGTATCAGCTTGCCACTTCTAATTCTGCTTCCAAGACAGTTATTTATGATCACTTCTATCTTGGAATGGCTTATTACTTTGATTATGCCGGAAAAACTCCTGATGTTCAAAAGGCTAGCAAAGACATTCTTGTTAAAGCAGATTCTGCTTTCAGTTATGTTTCTCAAAAGTCGCCTACAACTCCGGACTCTTATTTGTACAGGGCCCGTGTAAACCGGCTTCTGGATGATGAGCAGAACTCAAAAGGCCTGATGGTTCCTTTTTATGAGAAGTATATCGCTGTACTTGCTGAAAAGCCTGAAGCGATGGCAGATGCCCGTTACAAGAAGAACCTGGCGGAAGCTTACAATAATATTGGTGCCTACTATATGCGAACAAACCAGGCAAAGGCGAAAGAGTATTTCAATAAGACAATAGCTCTTGACCCAACTAACACATACGCGCCTGAAGCGCTGAAGTCCTTAGGAAATTAAATTTAAAAAGAGCCTGGTAACAGGCTCTTTTTTTTATATTTGCCCGAAAAGCAGAACACTAAATGAAATCGTCAAGTATGCCGGTTGATTATTTACCTATTATAATCCAGATGCTGGTGGCATTAGGATTTGTACTTTTTACAATGGTCCTCACTCACATGATCGGGCCAAAGAGAAAGACTAAAGATAAGTTAAGCCCTTTTGAAGCGGGTATAGAAGTAGTGGGAAATGCGAGAACACCGTTTTCAATTAAGTACTTCCTGGTAGCGATACTGTTCGTGCTTTTTGACGTGGAAGTTATTTTTATGTACCCCTGGGCTGTTAATTTCAAAGAGATGGGGGTTAACGGGATGATTGAAATGTTCATTTTTATGGGCACGCTCCTGCTGGGATTCATCTATGTAATTAAGAAAAAAGCACTGGACTGGGAGTAATTAGAATTGTTCTAAATAATTAGGCTGCACGTATAGAGCGTGTTATTTTAGTAACTTTGAAGTCCATTCTCATATATGATGAAATGGGCTTTTTTATTTAAAAGGAGACAAAATGAGTGATATTAAATTGGCAGAAGCACCTGCGGGGATAGAGGGGTCGGGCTTTTTTGCAACTTCTTTTGATAAGGTAGTGGGACTGGCGAGAGCAAACTCGTTATGGCCGTTACCCTTTGCAACTTCCTGTTGCGGGATAGAGTTTATGGCTACAATGGGAGCGCATTATGACCTTGCCCGTTTTGGTTCGGAAAGGCCATCTTTTTCACCCAGGCAGGCAGACATGTTGCTGGTTATGGGAACGATTGCGAAGAAGATGACGCCTGTTTTGAGACAGGTATATCTGCAAATGGCCGAGCCCCGCTGGGTGATTGCAGTAGGTGCCTGCGCCACAAGCGGAGGTATATTTGATACCTATTCGGTACTGCAGGGAATCGATGAGGTTATTCCTGTAGATGTATATGTTCCAGGTTGCCCGCCACGTCCTGAAGCTATCCTGAACGGGGTGCTGAAGCTGCAGGACCTTGTACGGAATGAGCCAATGCGCAGAAGGAATCTGCCAGAATATAAGGAGTTATTAAATAAATACGGAATCCAGTAAATGGGAAAAATAAGTAACCAGGCTGTACTGGAAAAGCTCAGTGCAAAGTTTGGATCTAAAATTTCGCTTTCATCAGAACCACACGGACTTTTAACTTTTGAGGCTGGCCGTGAGGACATCCTGGAGATACTCAGATTCCTTAAGGAAGATAAGGAACTGAATTTTAATTTCCTTACAGACATTACGGGGATCCATTATCCGGAAAGAGAGCTGCCAATAGGGGTGATCTATCATCTTCACAGCTTCAGAAATAATGTAAGAGTGCGGATTAAGGTGTTTCTTGAAGAAGCGAACCCTTCCATCCCGAGTGCTACCGTTTTCTGGGAAGGTGCAAACTGGATGGAGAGGGAAACTTATGATTTCTTCGGTGTAAATTTTGAAGGACATCCTGATTTACGCCGTATTTTAAATGTTGACGATATGACGGTGTTTCCGATGCGGAAAGAATATCCACTGGAGGATCCTAACCGTGTAGATAAAAAGGACTTTTTCTTCGGAAGGTAAAAAAAGACATGAATCAACCCGTTATTATAAATAATCAGGAGCGTAAGGAAACCACTACATTAAACCTGGGGCCTACGCATCCGGCGACTCATGGGGTATTTCAGAACGTGCTGGAGATGGATGGTGAACGTATCGTGAGCGGCGTTTCTACTATCGGGTATATTCACCGGGCATTTGAAAAGATCTCGGAACACCGCCCTTTCTACCAGATCACTCCTCTTACAGACAGGATGAACTATTGTTCGTCACCCATTAATAATATGGGCTGGCACATGACAGTTGAAAAGATGCTCGGCGTTATAACTCCGAAGAGGGTAGATTACATGCGGGTGATCATCATGGAACTTGCCCGGATTTCCGATCACCTGATTTGTAACGGAATTCTGGGAGTAGATGCAGGTGCTTATTCGGGCTTCCTTTATCTCATGGAGAAGAGGGAGCATATATATGAGATCTACGAAGAAATTTGCGGAGCCAGGTTAACGACTAATATAGGACGTATCGGCGGCTTTGAGCGGGATTTCAATGATATCGCGTGGGCGAAGATCAAAAAGTTTGTAAAGGAATACCCACCGGTGCTGAAGGAGTTTGAAGAGCTTTTTACACGCAACCGCATTTTTATTGACAGAACGGCTGGCGTAGGTGCAGTGGATGCCGAGACAGCTTTAAATTATAGCTGGACAGGGCCTATCCTCAGGGCATGTGGGGTGGATTATGATGTAAGGGTGAATGAGCCTTACAGTTCTTATGAGGACTTTGATTTTGATATTCCGGTTGGTACTACCGGGGATGTATATGACCGGTATATGGTCAGAAATGAAGAAATGTACCAGAGTATCCGGATCATAGAGCAAGCGCTTGAGAAGCTTGAGAAAGAGGAAAAGGGCGTGTTTCACGCTGACGTGCCGGAGATATATCTTCCTCCTAAAGAAGAGGTATACAATAATATGGAAGCCCTGATCTATCATTTCAAGATTGTTATGGGTGAGATCGATACTCCTAAGACAGAGGTATATCACTGTGTGGAAGGGGCAAACGGTGAACTTGGGTTTTATCTGGTTAACGACGGGGGACGCGCACCTTACAGGCTGCATTTCCGCCGGCCAAGTTTTATCAATTATCAGATGTATGCACCGATGAGCCGTGGAATGCTGTTGTCGGATGCTATTATTAACATGAGTAGTTTAAATGTAATTGCAGGAGAATTAGATGCTTAAAGTTTCTAACACAGAAGAAATAGTTTTCACTCCTGAGCTTATTACTAAGTTCAACGAGATTGTCGCCCGTTATCCGGAAGGAAAACAAAAATCGGCTCTTCTCCCCATATTGCACCTGGCTCAGGCTGAGTATGGGTGGGTGAGTACGCCGGTGATGGACAAGGTAGCCGAATTCCTTGACCTGAAGCCGATCGAAGTGTATGAAGTTGCCACTTTTTATACGATGTTTTTCCTGAAACCCCAGGGCAAATATGTTTTGGAAGTATGCCGGACAGGCCCTTGCTGCCTTGTTGGTGCAGAAAAAATAATGAAGTATATCGAGCAAAAGCTGGAAGTGAAGGAGGGTGAAGTTACCCCTGACGGGTTGTTCAGCTGGCGGGGGGTAGAGTGCCTTGCCGCATGCGGAATGGGGCCAGTTCTTCAGATAGGCCCTGAATATACTTTTTATGAGAACCTGACTGAAGCGAAAGTAGATGAGCTGATTGATGGTTTACGATTAAAAACAGCTGAAAAAGCTCAAATAATATAAACGATGGGACGCAAGTTATTATTAGAAAATATAAACGTTCCCGGAATTAACACTTTTGATGTTTACCGGCAAAAAGGGGGATACCGTGCTGTAGAGAAGGTACTTAAAGGTATGTCTCCCGAGGATGTCGTAGAGGAGGTGAAGAAATCAGGGCTTCGCGGCCGTGGTGGTGCCGGATTCCCGACAGGGATGAAGTGGAGCTTTCTGGCTAAGCCTGAAGGTAAGCCCAGGTATCTGGTTTGCAACGGTGACGAATCGGAGCCCGGAACATTTAAAGACCGGTACCTGATGACCTATATTCCTCATCTTCTGATAGAGGGAATGATTGTTTCCAGCTTTGCTTTGGGAGCAAACACTTCATATATATATGTCCGCGGTGAGATGATGCCCCAGATCCGGATTCTTGAAAAGGCCATAGCTGAGGCAAGAAATGCAGGTTTTCTGGGAAAGAACATTTTAGGCTCCGGGTATGATCTTGAATTATATGTTCAGCCCGGGGGAGGCGCATATATCTGCGGAGAGGAGACTGCTTTAATAGAATCTCTCGAGGGTAAAAGAGGTAATCCAAGGATTAAGCCTCCTTTTCCAGCTATTTCGGGCCTTTACAATTGCCCAACTGTTGTAAACAACGTAGAATCTATCGCTGCGACGGTGCCTATTATAAATGACGGCGGGGATGAATATGCGAAACTTGGGATAGGGCGGAGTACAGGGACCAAGCTGATTTCAGCTTCCGGTAATCTGAACAAACCAGGTGTATATGAAATTGAACTGGGAGTGCCGGTAGAGGAATTTATTTATTCGGACGAATACTGTGGCGGGATAGCTAAGGGCAAGCGGCTGAAAGCTGTGGTTGCAGGAGGTTCTTCTGTTCCGATCCTGCCTGCCAATCTTATTCTTAAAACACTAAACGGCGAAAACCGGCTGATGTCGTACGAATCGCTGGCAGACGGAGGCTTTGCATCGGGCACTATGCTGGGGTCCGGCGGGTTTGTTGCATTTGATGAAGACCAGTGTATTGTGCGGAACACCTGGAATTACGCAAGGTTTTATCATCATGAAAGCTGCGGACAGTGTTCTCCGTGCAGGGAAGGAACCGGCTGGATGGAGAAAGTTCTTCACAGGCTTGAGTATGGGCACGGCAAGCTGAGCGATATAGATCTGCTGGTGGACGTTTCGAAAAAGATAGAGGGAAATACCATTTGTCCCCTGGGAGACGCTGCGGCGTGGCCGGTAGCGAGCGCTATCCGTCATTTCAGGGACGAGTTTGAATGGCATGTCAGCAGGCCTGAAGAAGCAATGGATCGTAACTATGGTTTAGCTCATTATGCTGACCCGCTTCCCAAGCCGGAAGCAGTTGCAGCTAATTAAAATAAAAGAGGAATCTTTAACATGTCAGATAAAGTTAAAGTAACAATAGACGGGATTAGCATAGATGTGGAGCCTGGGACCAGTATACTGAATGCTGCCAGGCAGATTGGAGGGGACATTGTTCCTCCTGCTATGTGTTATTATTCGAAGTTACAGGGAAGCGGAGGTAAATGCCGGACTTGTCTTGTGAAAGTGAGCAAAGGGTCTGAAAAGGATCCGAGACCAATGCCCAAGCTTGTAGCGTCCTGCCGTACTACCGTTATGGATGGGATGGAGGTGCAGAATATCACCTCTCCTGAGGTGGTGGAAGCGAGAAAGGGCGTTGTTGAATTGCTGTTGATCAACCATCCCCTGGATTGTCCTATCTGTGATCAGGCCGGAGAATGTCATCTGCAGGATTTATCTTATGAGCACGGTTCTGAGGCGACCAGATATGAGTTTGAACGCAGAACGTTCGACAAAATTGATATAGGGGATAAGATCCAGCTGCATATGACACGTTGTATACTTTGCTATCGTTGTGTCTTTACTGCGGATCAGATCACCGATAACCGGGTTCACGGTATTTTGGGCCGTGGAGACGCTGCTGAAATTTCCACTTATATAGAGAAAGCTGTGGATAACGACTTTTCGGGCAATGTTATCGATGTGTGCCCGGTAGGGGCCCTTACAGACAAAACATTCCGGTTTAAGAACAGGGTTTGGTTTAGCAAGCCGGTTGATGCACATCGTGACTGTCCTAAATGTTCCGGGAAAGTAGCTCTGTGGTATAAAGGAGAAGATGTGATCAGGGTAACGGCGAGGAAAGATGTGTATGGAGAAGTTGAAGAGTTTATTTGCAACGACTGCCGTTTTGAACATAAGAAAACGAGTGACTGGGTGATTGAGGGGCCGAGGAAGATTTCTCCGCATTCTGTTATTTCAGCTAATCATTATGAACGACTGACACCTCCGGCAGTTGTGAGGAAGAACCCTGCACTTTTGGAGTCTAATAAAGAGCAGTTTGAACGTGTAACAAAACTTTAATGGAATACGCATTTGTTTTAGAGAAGTTAATACTTGTAACAGTAATATTCCTTATAACATTAGGAATTGCTGCATATTCTACGCTGGCCGAGAGGAAGATCGCAGGCTTTATCCAGGGACGTGTGGGACCTCATCGTGCAGGCCCATGGGGGATGTTCCAGCCTCTTGCTGATGGTGGAAAGATGTTCTTTAAAGAGGAGATCATTCCTGCTGAATCCAACCGCTTTCTCTTTATAGCCGGCCCGTCCCTTGCATTGCTGACGGCCAGTATCGGAAGTGCTGTAATACCCTGGGGAAGGGCACTGACCATCGGAGGAAGGACTATTGAACTGCAGGTTACGGATATCAATGTAGGTTTGCTTTATATTTTCGGTGTCGTATCGCTGGGTGTGTACGGAATTATGATAGGCGGGTGGGCATCTAATAATAAATATTCCCTGATGGGTGCCATCAGAGCGGCTTCCCAGAATATCAGCTATGAAATTGCTATGGGGCTTTCCATCATAGCCTTATTAATGGTTACAGGAACCCTTTCATTAAAAGGCATTGCAGCACAGCAGGATGGTTTCTGGGCAGACGGATGGTTCACGTGGAACGTTTTCAAGCAGCCCCTGAGTTTCCTGATCTTCATTGTATGTGCCTTTGCAGAATGTAACCGTACGCCATTTGACCTTCCCGAGAGTGAAAATGAGCTGGTTGCCGGTTATCATACTGAATACTCCGGCTTTAAACTGGGGGCGTTCCTCTTCGCGGAGTATATTAATATGTTTGTATCCTCTGCTGTTATGTCGACTTTGTATTTTGGCGGGTATAATTTCCCCTTTATGCACGACCTCGGCTTGTCTGAGAACGTAGTCGCAATTCTGGGAGTACTGGCCCTTTTTGCAAAAATATTTTTCTTTATTTTCTTTTTTATGTGGATACGCTGGACCATCCCCCGTTTCCGTTACGACCAGCTGATGAATTTGGGCTGGAAGACATTAATCCCGCTGGCTATAGCCAATATCGTGATTACGGGAATCTGGATGACAGTAAAGGATTTAATTTAATAAAGCGTAAGCTTTACAGGAAGGCTATTTATGGAATCATTAAGTAACAGAAAGAAAGTATTAGAACAGAAGCCAATGAGTTTCTCGGAGAGGATCTATCTTCCTTCCATACTCAAAGGGCTGGCTATTACTTTCAAGCATATATTTAAAAAGAGAGAAACCATTTTTTATCCTGAGCAGGAACGCCCCGTGTCGGAAAACTGGAGAGGGCTGCATTCCTTAAAGAGGGATGAGAAAGGAAGGGAGAGATGTACGGCTTGCGGATTATGTGCTCTTGCCTGCCCTGCTGAGGCCATTACAATGGTTGCGGCTGAGCGCAAAAAAGGGGAGGAGGGGCTTTACAGAGAGGAGAAGTACGCTGCTGTTTATGAGATAAACATGCTCCGTTGTATCTTCTGTGGCTTATGTGAAGAAGCATGCCCTAAAGAAGCTATCTACCTGGACGGTCCTATTGTTGAGGCAGATTATCTCAGGAAGGACTTCATCTTTGGAAAAGATAAGCTGGTTGAGGCCCCGTTGAAATCGTAAAAAATTATACCTTTGACCACTTCTTAAGTGGCAAAGTAAAACCATAGAATTAATGAACTTATTCTATTTAATTGCTTTTTTATCAGTCTTTTTTTCACTGCTGGTGATTTTTTCGAAAAATCCGGTATACAGTGTTTTGTACCTGATCATCACATTTTTCACTTTCACCATTCACTATGTATTGTTGAATGCGCAGTTCCTGGCTATCGTAAATTTTATCGTTTACATGGGAGCCATTATGGTGTTGTTCCTTTTTGTGCTGATGCTGCTGAACCTGAACAAGGACTCAGAACCATTAAAATCGAACATCGTGAAGATTGCGGGGGTGGTTGCCGGTATGTGTTTACTGGTAACGCTGGCCGGGTCAGTGAAAGCTTTAAACGTGTCTGATCCTTTGGTACTGAAGAATCCGGACATTGGCCTTGTTCAGAATCTGGGAAAGGTTTTGTTCAAGGATTTCCTTCTCCCATTTGAAGTTTCCTCCATTCTGCTTCTGGCGGCCATGGTAGGGGCTGTATTACTTGCCAAGAAAGATCCAAAGAAAGTGTAATGGAAACAGTAACTCAAACAATACAGGGCGTTCCTTTAAATCATTATATCATATTAAGTGCCGTTATTTTCTCGATCGGCGTAATGGGGGTTTTGATCCGGAGAAACGCTATCGTTATTTTCATGTCGGTGGAATTGATGCTTAACGCTGTCAATTTATTGCTTACCGCATTCTCTGCATACAGGGGAGATCCGGCCGGACAGGTTTTCGTGTTTTTCATTATGGCGCTGGCTGCGGCGGAAGTGGCTGTTGGGCTTGCCATTATCGTGATGATTTACAGGAATACAAATTCTACTGATATAAATGTATTGAACAGGCTTAAGTGGTAAACCACATTTTGCAGGCCTTTATTTAGGATAATAGTTAACTTTTTTATACGAACAGGGTTCATGTCGGCGATAAATTTAGTCTGGTTAGTTCCTTTATTTCCTTTGATCGGTTTCCTGATTAACGGATTTGGAAGGAATGTATTACCAAAGAGTATTGTTGGATTAGTAGGTTGCTTGTCTGTACTTTTATCATTTGGCGTAAGTACAGCTATATTTTTTGAATTAGAAAAATCGGGTGCAACTGCGTATTACGTACCTTTGTTTAACTGGATTCAAACAGGTTCTCTGTCGGTCCCATTTTCGTTCCAGGTTGATCATCTCAGTTCTTTAATGTTGCTGATCGTAACAGGGATAGGCTTTTTAATCCATGTTTATTCCATTGGTTACATGCATCATGATAAGGGATATGCCAAGTTCTTTTCGTACCTGAACCTGTTTGTCTTCTTCATGCTGCTTCTGGTTCTTGGTTCGAACTATGTTGTATTGTTTATCGGGTGGGAAGGGGTAGGGCTCTGCTCTTATCTTCTTATCGGCTTTTGGTATAAGAACAGCTCCTATGCAAGCGCTGCAAAGAAAGCATTTGTTATGAACCGTATCGGTGACCTGGGTTTTCTGATCGCCATATTTGTCATATTCAGGATATTCGGCTCGATTGAATTTGGTGAAGTATTTACGAAGGCTGCAGAAATGAAGGTCGGCTCACCCGTAATGGTCCTGATCACTATGCTGCTTTTTGTTGGAGCAACGGGAAAATCAGCGCAAATCCCTCTTTTTACATGGTTGCCTGATGCAATGGCCGGACCTACGCCCGTCTCTGCACTGATCCACGCAGCTACGATGGTAACAGCAGGGATTTATATGATTGCACGTTCTAATGTCCTGTTCATGCTTGCCCCGCTTACTATGAATGTCATAGCAATTATCGGGCTTGCTACAGCAATTCTGGCGGCTACGATAGCCATTACCCAGACAGATATAAAGAAGGTTCTGGCCTACTCAACTGTTTCGCAGCTGGGGTATATGTTTTTAGGGCTGGGCGTCGGTGCGTATACTGGAGCTTTCTTCCATGTGATCACTCATGCATTCTTTAAGGCACTTCTTTTCCTTGGAGCCGGATCTGTTATCCACGCAATGAGTAATGAGCAGGATATGAGATTAATGGGCGGATTAAGGAAAAAGCTTCCGGTTACCTTTATCACCATGTTAGCAGGAACGGTGGCCATATCGGGCATCCCCCCGTTTTCCGGATTTTTCTCTAAGGATGAGATCCTTGCAAATGCTTATGAGCATAACAAGATCTTCTGGGTTATCGGTGTTATCGGGGCTGTATTTACTGCTTTTTATATGTTCCGGATGATGTTCCTGACATTTTATGGTAAGTTCAGAGGAACACACGAGCAGGAGCATCATGTTCATGAATCTCCGGCCACTATGACTATCCCATTGATCGTACTGGCTGTGTTATCAATATCCGGCGGATTTATAGGGGTACCTGAGGTCCTGGGTGGAAAGCACTGGCTTTCTCATTACCTTGCCCCGGTGTTCATGAATAAAACTGCCGGGCACGAAGTACATCATTTAGATCATAATACGGAGTACGTACTGATGACAATATCTGTACTTGGAGCCGTTATTGCAGCTATTGTTGCTTATGTAAGATATGCGAAAAAGCATCATGTGCCCGTTCCGGACCATGCGCCACGCGGCTTTTTGGGTAATCTTTCTTATCACAAGTATTATATCGACGAGGTTTATGATGCACTCATCACACGGCCTTTAAACGCTTTATCCGGATTATTTTATAAGATAATTGATAAAGCAATAATAGATGGAATAGTTAATGGATTGGGTAAGGCAACCGGGCTGGCAGGAAAAGGACTTCGCCTGGTTCAGACGGGTAACATAGGGTTCTATATATTTATGATGGTGGCCGGTGTTATTGCTTTGCTTTTCTATAGTTTTTATAAAATATAACAGGAAGGATAAGAAACAATAAATGGAAATTTTACTGCTTATATTTTTACCTTTAGCCGGTGCTCTGATCGCATCCTTATTTGGTAAATCCCGAAATGCAAAGATTGTGGCCTTTATCTGGTCTCTGCTTTCGTTAGGAGTGTCCGCCTACCTTCTTTCTGTTTTTAACCCCGATTCTGTTGCACCGCAGTTTGAGTACGACTATCCCTGGTTCCTTGAATTCGGAATTCGTTTTCAAGCCGGAATTGATGGGATCAGTATGCTGCTTGTGCTTCTGACTAACGGGCTGATACCATTAATTATTCTTTCGAGCTTCAAACATGATTATAAAAATCCGGGAGCATTTTACGGGTTAATACTTTTCATGCAAAGCGGACTTTTGCTGGTTTTCACGGCGCTTGACGGGTTCCTTTTCTATCTCGGCTGGGAAGCTGCATTGATACCGATCTACTTTATCTGCGGGATATGGGGGGGCGAAAACAGAATACGTGTTAATATGAAGTTTTTCATATATACCGTTTTCGGAAGCCTGATCATGTTGCTGGCGATTATTTATATGGCTTATCATACGCCGGGGCAGAGCTTCAGCCTTCAGGCTTTTTATAACGCATCGATTAGTCCAGCAGCTCAGGGCTGGGTGTTTTTAGCATTTTTTCTTGCCTTTGCAATTAAAATGCCTGTTTTTCCATTTCATACATGGCAGCCGGATACCTACACAGAAGCGCCTACGACAGGTACTATGCTTCTGGCAGGCATTATGCTGAAGATGGGGGTTTATGGGGCTATCCGGTGGTTAATCCCTGTTGTGCCCCTGGGCTATAATCAATGGGGACCATGGGTGTTAATGCTCGCGATAGTGGGCGTCGTTTATGCCTCCATTATTGCTTTTACCCAGAAAGATATCAAGCGGCTTATCGCGTATTCTTCTATTGCGCACGTTGGATTAATTGCAGCGGGTGTGTTTGTCTGGAATGTGCAAAGTTTGCAGGGAGCCATGATACAAATGATCAATCACGGTATTAACGTGTTTGCTTTGTTCTTTGTGGCTGATATTATAACACGGAGGTTAGAAACGCGTGATAGTTCGAAAATGGGAGGAATTGCATCTGTGTCACCTCAGCTGGCGATTACTTTCCTGGTTGTAGTATTAGGAACGATCGCTCTTCCGCTTACGAATGGATTCATAGGAGAATATCTTCTGCTCCTGGGGTTATCCCAGTATAATCTTTATGCGTCTGTTATTGCGGGTCTGACAATCATCTTTGGTGCGGTTTATATGCTGAGGATGTATCAGCGAATCATGCTGGGTGAGACGAATGAACTGACGCTGACATTTAAGGATATCGACGGGACCGAAAAGCTGGTACTTGGGATCGTTTGTGTGCTGATCATTGTAATAGGTGTTTATCCAAACCCTATTCTTCACATTTCTGAAGCAGCAGTGAAAACTCTGGTTCAAACTGTTGAGGCCAGGATTAATGGTTTAAGTACAACGTTCTAGGCAATAAGTGATACTGAATTAAGACAATGAATGCATTATTAACTATATCTCTCTTAGCATTATTCATTTTATACCTTGGATTGTTCAAAGCGTATAAAGCTTTGCTGCCGGTGACTTTGCTTGGGCTTGCCGGTGCTTTTGCTCTGGCTGTATCAGAGTGGAACAGCTTTCCGGCCCCGATCTTCAGCAATATGATGCTGTTTGATAATTTTGCAATAGCATTCTCGGGCATTACGATATTTACTACTTTCCTGGTGCTTCTTCTATCAAAAGGGTATTTTGAAAGGATAAGTTCTAATGTTGCGGAGTATTATGCCCTGATATTGTTTGCTCTGGCCGGTATTGTATTGATGGTATCCTACCATAATTTATCGATGCTGTTTATTGGTATTGAGATCATGTCGGTAAGTCTTTATATTCTTGCAGGGATTAAGAAAAGGGATTTCTCATCTAATGAGGCCGCCCTTAAATATTTCCTGATGGGGGCATTTTCAACAGGATTTTTACTGTTTGGAGTAGCTCTTTTATATGGGGCCTCAGGTTCTTTTGACCTTGAGGGTATACGCAATTATATCGTATCGACACCCAAGCCTTCGGCGCTTCTGTATACCGGGATCATTCTGATCCTTATCGGCCTGTGCTTCAAGGTGGGTGCGGCACCTTTCCATTTCTGGACGCCTGACGTATATGAAGGATCTCCTTCTCTCATCACAGCTTTTATGAGTACAGTGGTGAAGACAGCCGGATTTGCAGCTTTTCTGAGAATAATGCTGAATTGCTTTGCGCCTAAACAAGAGTTCTGGATACCAGTTCTTGTAACTATTGCGGCTTTGTCGTTGCTGATCGGGAATGTTACCGCTGTGTACCAGCAACACTTTAAAAGGATGCTGGCATACTCAAGTATATCACATGCCGGATATATGCTGTTTTGTGTGATCGCTCTTGACGGATCTTCTGATAATGCTCTTTTTGTCTACGCTGCGTCATATTCAGTGGCGTCTATTATTGCCTTCGGCGTTTTAATTATCCTGCAGAGACAAACAGGAAACGATAGCTTTGACAGCTTTAACGGCCTCAGTAAGAAGAATCCTTTTCTTGCATTTACATTGACAATAGCGATGCTGTCGCTGGCGGGTATCCCGCTGACTGCCGGCTTTGTCGGTAAGTTCATGATGTTTACCAGGACACTGGCCACTTATCATACTTATTTAGTGGTATTTGCAGTAGTGAATGCTGTCATTGCAATCTTCTATTATTTCAGGGTAATTGTGGCTATGTATTTTAAGCCCGAGGAGAGGACAGAACTGACCGTCCCGGCCTATTACAAAATTGTTCTGGCCTTCTCTGCAGTAGCTACTATACTGATGGGTATTTATCCCCATTTTATAGCAGGGCTGATATGATCGGATATTAGAATAAAAAGTTGTTTTAATATTCGTAGCTTTACGGATATTCATTATGCACGAGCTCTGGGACCATCTTCAACAATTAATTAATCCGGAAAGGCTTCTTAGGGAAGGTGGTTTTTATCTGGTTTTATTTGTGGTCTTTGCGGAAACCGGATTGTTCTTTGGATTTTTCCTTCCGGGAGATTATCTGTTGTTCCTTGCCGGTATGTTTGTGGCGACGGGGAAGCTGGATGTCTCGATTTATACACTTGTAGGCGGGTTGATGGCTGCCGCCATATTAGGTAATTACGTAGGATACTGGTTCGGGCGAAAGACGGGACCTGTACTGTACCTGAGAAAGGACTCCTTATTCTTTAAAAAGAAATACATCAAAGCTGCTGAAGAATATTACGAGAAACAGGGAGCCTTCGCCTTGATCATGGGACGTTTCATTCCTATAGTCCGGACGTTTGCGCCTATAGTTGCGGGAGTGATCGGGGTGAATCCCCAGAAATTTACTTTCTATAATGTGGCCGGCGCTATTTTGTGGGTTGCATCACTAACTTTATTAGGTTTTTTCTTGGGGAAAAGATTTGAGAAGGAGATAGACGAATATCTTTTATATATTATTATCGGTTTTATCTTCGTTACTGCTATTCCTCTTGTTTGGGCCTTTTTAAAGAGAAAATTTCTAAACAAAAGTCAAAATAAGAAGTTGAACGAAAATATAAATGACTATGAGTAAAGACAATGCCTGGCACAGAGTGTCTCCAGGCAATCAATTACCTGTTTTTGTTAACGCTATCATCGAAATTCCGAAAGGCTCTAAAGGTAAGTATGAAATTGATAAAGATTCAGGGTTGCTGAGACTTGACCGGATCTTGTTTTCGTCGGTGATGTACCCTGCAAATTACGGCTTTATCCCTCAAACTTATTGTGATGACGAAGACCCCCTAGATATCCTTGTCTTGTGTTCTGTCGACGTGTTTCCGATGTCTATCATCGAAGCGAAGGTGATCGGTGTGATGCACATGGTGGATAACGGAGAGCAGGATGATAAGATCATTGCGGTGGCGAAGAATGATATGTCGGTTAATTACATTGATGATCTTGAAAGCCTTCCTCCTCATACAATGAAAGAAATTGTGCGTTTTTTCCAGGATTATAAAGCTTTGGAACATAAGAACGTGACAGTTGAGCAACTTATGGGAAGGGAAGAAGCTTACAAAGTGATAAAAGATAGTATTGAGTTGTATAACAACACAATAGCACCAAAGTTATAAGATAGATGGGCTTCCAGATATTTCTTACCTTCTTCCTGGTTTTACTTAACGGTTTCTTTGTTGCCGCTGAATTTGCGATTGTCAAGGTACGGGCATCTCAGATAGAGATTCAGGCAAAGTCGGGCAGCCGGATGGGGAAAACTGCAAAGCATATCACCCAGCATCTGGATGCCTATCTTGCGGCAACTCAGTTGGGGGTGACGCTTGCTTCTCTTGGTCTCGGATGGGTAGGAGAGGAAGTAATGGAGCATCTCCTTAGCAACCTGCTGTATGCATTTGGTGCGGGACCAGTATTTGTGGCATCTTTTACAAAGACAGCTGCCCCTATTATTGCTTTTGTTATCATCACCGTTTTACATATTGTTTTTGGTGAGCTTGCACCAAAGTCTATCGCTATTCAACGTCCTATTGGTGTCACCATGGGTGTATCTCTGCCTCTTCATTTCTTTTATATCGTATTCCGGCCCTTCATCTGGCTTTTAAATGGTTTTGCCAACCTTATCCTGAAAATGATCGGGATCAGCACGGTAAATGGCCATGAGGCTGCGCATACATCGGAGGAGCTGCAATATCTTCTGGAGCAGGGGAAGGAAAGTGGTGTGCTTGACATCAATGAGCACGAGCTGATTAAAAACGTGTTCGATTTTAATGAAAGGATCGTTAAGAACATCATGGTTCCCAGGACCAAGATATCGGGCATAGAAAAGAGTACGCCGGAGCAGGAAGTGCTTGATACTATTCTGAAAGAAGGATATTCCCGGATACCTGTGTATGATGAAACCATTGACAAAATTGTTGGCGTAATTCATGCGAAGGATATCCTGCCTATACTTGCCGGAAAGAAGGAAATGGTGCTGGAGGATATTATCCGTAAGCCATATTTCATTCCTGAGACTAAAAAGATTAACGATCTGATGAAGGAGTTCCAGCAACGCCGGATTCAAATCGCAATTGTTCTTGATGAATTTGGTGGTACTGCAGGTATGGTTACACTTGAAGATATCGTCGAGGAGCTGGTTGGTGAGATTCAGGATGAATTTGATGAGGAAAAGCCGATAGTGGAAAAGGTGTCGGATCATGAATTTATTGTGAATGCTTCTGCTCCGATATATGATGTGAACGAGTATTTGCCCCATGATCTTCCTGAAGATGAGGATTATGACACTGTCGGCGGACTTGTCGGCGACCTTTTCGGGAAGATTCCGGAGGTTGGTGAGCGGAAGGAGTTTTACGGGTACGTTATTACTATTCTGAAGAAAACGGAACAAAATATTGAGTCTGTTAAATTAGACCTTGTTATCAATCACGAAGATACTATCGATACACGCTAAAAGTATTCAGTATGCATCTTTTCTATACCCCTGACATATCCGGCAGTCAATACGAATTAAGTGAGGAAGAGAGCAGGCATTGTGTTAAGGTTTTGCGTTTGGGTGCCGATGATATCATTCATCTTATAGACGGAAGAGGGGGCTTATATAAAGCCAGGATCGTTAGTCCGGATGCCCGGAGAACGGTTCTGAAAATTGAAGAACACCTCACGGATTATGGTAAAAGAGAGCATTGTCTTCATGTAGCCATCGCCCCAACCAAAAACATTGAGCGCTTCGAGTGGTTCCTTGAGAAGGCAACTGAAATAGGTATAGACGAGGTGACTCCTTTGATCTGTGACAGGTCGGAAAGACGTGAAGTTAAAACCGGCCGGCTGAACAAAATTATTACCTCCGCGGTAAAACAGTCCATTAAGGCTTACCATCCTGTACTTCACGAGCCTGTACGGTTCAAAGATTTTATTCATCTTCATTCGCAGGAACAGAAGTTTATTGCCCATTGTATGGAAGGGGAGAAGTCTCCTTTAAAGACATGCTTAAAACTTAAATCATCTTATATTATTTTAATAGGACCGGAGGGAGATTTCAGTCCGGCTGAGCTTGAAAGTGCGCTGAAAGAAGGTTTTGTTCCCGTATCTTTAGGGACATCCCGGCTGCGTACAGAGACTGCCGGGCTTGAAGCTTGTTTTGAAATCAATTTCTTAAACAGGTAAAGATGAAGAGACGTGAATTCATGGGCGTGCTTTTTGCTGCGGGCACCATGCTGCCGGCAGGATTTACAATGCCTTCCTATAAGCTGGCGCGTCTGAAGTATAACGGCGGAGGCGATTGGTATGCTAATCGTACCGCGCTGACTAACCTGATTGTTTTCTGCAATAAAAACATCGGAACTAATTTTAATACGGAAGAAGCGGTTGTTGAGGCGGGAAGCCCGGGAATATTCAACTATCCTTTTGTTTATATGACCGGACACGGTAATGTGGTTTTTACAGATCAGGAGGCAGCAAACCTCAGGAAGTATTTAACCGGAGGAGGATTTCTCCATATCGATGATAATTACGGTCTTGATAAATTCATCCGTCCGCAGATGAAGAAGGTATTCCCTGAGCTGAGCTTTACCGAACTGAGTCCGCAGCACCTTGTGTACAGGCAGAAGTTTCAGTTTCCCGAAGGTCTTCCAAAGATACATGAGCATGACGCGAAGCGTCCCCAGGGTTTCGCACTGAACTATAAAGGGCGGCTTGTTTGTTTTTACACTTATGAATGCGATTTGGGAAATGGGTGGGAGGATTATGGGACTTATGCAGGCGATTCTGAAGCTACCCGGCAAAAGGCTTTAAAGATGGGTGCTAATCTTGTGCAGTATGCCCTTACCCAATAAAAAAAGGGCCGAAGCCCTTTCTAATATTCTATATCGTTAAGAAAACCCTATTTAGCCCTGCTGGAAGCCCTTGACTTCGGTTGCTTGAAATGAGGTTTGTTTTTAGTGTAGATCTCTGTAGATCCGGTCATATTCATTGCGCATCTGAATCCGACTTCGGCACTTGTTTCGTCCTGCTGCATAAACCTTCTGGTTGCAGGATTCAACCAATAAGCGCGGTCGTTCCATGATCCTCCTTTGAATACCTTTGACCTGTCGTTTACAAGTGTTACCTTGCCATACAGCTCCTGATTCACTGTATCCTGGAATCCTCTCATGTCGGGATTAAATGGCTTACTATTTGAAGTTGCTGTACTGTCAGCAGTTCCATTCAACTCAGCCCAGGTTTGTTTTCTAAGCGAAGGAGCAGCATCTTTTATCGGCCGGCCATATTTATCCTTCGCGTAAGTCCATTTGCTCTTGTCTTCCAGTCTCTTGTTTACATATTGATTACCACGGAAAGGATTGAAGTCTTCAAAATCTTCGAACGACATTTTTCTGTATGTGTCTTCCACCCACTCATTTACATTCCCTGCCATATTGTATAAGCCAAAGTCGTTAGGAAGGTAGCTTCTCACCGGAGCTGTAATGTCTGCTTTATCGTTCAGATATCCTCCTGTACCCATGTTGTCACCCTCTCCACGTTTAAAGTTGGCCATGATCATACCCTGAGTCTTCTTTTTCGCGGACCGGACTCCAAGGCCGTTCCATGGATAGATCTTTCCATCTTCTATATTTTCATATTGAGTGTTTCCAGCCAGAGCGAGCGCAGCATATTCCCATTCTGCCTCTGTCGGTAAGCGGTAGTGTTCTTTTAAAACACCATCTTCGCGGGTTACGGGCCTTCTCGGCACTGTACCACCAGTTGCTCCGGCAGCGTTTGCTGAAGGGTTCAGATTCTTTGGCATTCTTTTGCCATCAATTCCCTGACCCTGATACTGGCCATTCAGATAAATGTCCGTGTTGAACGGATCAGAGGAGGCCGCGCCGCCTGTTGCGCCTGCTCCGCCTCTTGTGTTAGCAGCGAGCGTTTTATAATCGAGAAGGATGCCTCTTTCACGCAGGATCTGTTCGTTAACACGGTCTGTACGCCACTCGGCATACTCACGTGCCTGTTCCCAGCTGATTCCCACTACAGGATAGTCCTGATAGGCGGGGTGACGGAGATAGTTTTCCACATACGGTTCGTTATAGGAAAGCGGACGGCGCCAAACAAGAGTATCCGGCATGGCGTTGTAATAATATTCCCGGTCTCCGGGGAAGTTTCTCTGTATCCAGTAGAGGTATTCTCGCCAGTCGACATTGGAAACCTCTGTTTCGTCCATATAAAATGAGGCGACTGTAACTCTTCTTCTGAGGTTATCATATTCATATGCGAGGTCCTGACTCAGGCTGCCTCCCATCACAAATGTTCCGCCCTCAATTGCGATAAGACCGGGTCCCGGACCTGGTTTTATTTTTCTTGCAACCGAAAATCCCCCGTTGTTTTTATCGTTATAGGACCAACCTGTTTTGGAAGAAACTCCGCTACTTTTGCTTTTACAGGACGTCCCCAGCAATCCCAATGCACACATCCCAGCGGTAAAAAGTATAGATAATCTTTTCATTTATTTTTTTGAGAGCTAAAAATGCTAAAATAGTGATTAATCATCAGCGTGACAAAAATCAAATTAACTGTGTTCTTCCTGTTTATACGTTAATTAATTCTGTGGGTTACACGTATTTAAAATTTCCACTAATAACATATTGTTTAATAGTAAGTTTGCCTGTATCATTCATACGGTGCTTTTTAAAAAATTGTTTTCCTCCGTAAAAAATTTATACTTTTAATGCATGTCGTTTGTTAAAGCCCAGGTAATGGAACGATGCATATCAGGGATTGCCTGTATGTTTTTTTCTTTAAGCATTCAGGCCCAGTCTGTCACTACAACGAAGTGCATTGACACCGGAGCAGATTTCCTTCTCATCGCGCCGGATGCCAGGTCGGGAGCAATGGGCGAGGTGGGGGCAGCGACCTCTCCGGATGTGAATTCTGCGCACTGGAATCCAGCCAAGTTAGCTTTTGCACCCGACAGCTGTTCTGTTGCTTTGTCATATAGTCCATGGCTGCATAACCTGGCATCGGATATGTACCTGGCTTATATGAGTGCGCATTACAGGATTGATAACCGGAATACGGCAGGCCTGTCGTTTCGTTATTTTACCGCAGGTGATATTGAGCTGAGGGAGGGGCCTGATGATGTTCCGGGCACCTTTACGCCGAATGAGTTTGCGATTGACGGCTCTTTTGCCAGGAAGTTTGGTGAGAGGTTTTCGCTGGGATCGAGCATCCGGTTCGTTTACTCCAATCTTTCTAACGGTGTTCTTCTTCAGGGGCAGCGTGCAGATGCGGGAACCGCGCTGGCAGCAGATGTTTCAGCATATTATCATCAGCCGGCTAATTTTTGGGGTAGGGACGGCCGCATTGCTTTTGGTGCCAGCATTACCAATATCGGAAATAAAATAGGATTCTCAGGCAACGGTGAGAAACTCTTTCTGCCAACCAATTTAAGGTTGGGAACTGCCGCGACCCTTTTTGACGGACCGGGCGAATTTACATTTGCCCTGGACCTGAATAAGCTGCTTGTCCCGTCTCCGCCAGTGAGGGATCCTGATGGAAATATTATACAGGGAAGCGATCCTGACAAGTCGGTGCCTGCGGCGATATTCGGCTCTTTTGCTGATGCTCCCGGTGGGTTTTCGGAAGAGCTGAAAGAAATTGCATGGTCTGTTGGAATGGAGTATATTTATGATAAGCAATTTGCTCTAAGGACCGGATATTTTTATGAAAACCCGGATAAAGGTGACAGGCGGTACCTGACCCTGGGCGGAGGAGTTCGTTACAGGCGTTTTAACCTTGATTTTTCATACCTCATCGCGAGTCAGCAGCGGAGTCCTCTGGCAAACACCCTGCGTTTTACTTTTACATATAATATAAAATGAAGATTAGAGTAGGATTTGGATTTGATGTCCATCAGCTAAAAGAGGGACATCCTTTTGTATTGGGAGGAGTAACCCTTGATCATCATTCAGGAGCTTATGGGCATTCGGATGCGGATGTGCTGCTGCACGCTATTTGCGATGCCCTTTTGGGGGCGGCTAATTTACGGGATATTGGCTATCATTTTTCCAATAAAGATGAGCGGTGGAAAGGGATCAGCAGCATTATATTGTTGAAAGAGTGTGTCAGGCTTCTTGCTGAAAAGGGCTGGCGTACAGGTAATATCGATGCGATGATCTGCCTGGAAGCCCCTAAGATCAATCCTTATGTACCTCAAATGAAAAAGAATATTGCAGAAGCTATTGGTATTTCAGAAGAGGATGTGTCTATAAAGGCGACGACCAATGAACAGATGGGCTTTATAGGCAGGGAAGAGGGTGTAGTTGCCCATGCGGTGTGCCTGATAGAAAAGTAAAGGGACTGATCAGGCTTCTACTTTTCTTTTACCGGACGGGATGGCTGTATGCCGGAGAAATCGACACCACATTTACCACATCCGGACGCACAGCCTTTTTTGGAATTGAGGTTTCTGAAGATGATTCTGATGATATATCCGAGCGCTATGATAAATAACCCGGCAACGATAATTTCCTGAGCTCCCATAACACAAAGGTAAAATAATCTTAATGCCTGATTGTCATTTGTTTTTAAGCTTTGCAAAAGCACTGAAATACGAATTTAAAACCGTATCTTTGCCGAAATTTTTTGAGAGCATTTTTCATGCAGAACATTAGGAATATTGCAATTATTGCACACGTTGACCACGGTAAAACTACTCTGGTAGACAAAATTTTACACACATGCCAGCTATTCAGGGACAACCAGGAAACCGGTGAACTGATATTGGATAACAATGATCTCGAACGTGAGCGTGGGATTACGATCGTATCTAAAAATGTGTCAGTAAACTACAAAGGGGTAAAAATCAATATTATTGATACTCCGGGGCACGCGGACTTTGGGGGAGAAGTGGAGCGGGTATTAAAAATGGCGGACGGTGTGTTACTTCTGGTGGACGCATTTGAAGGTGCAATGCCTCAAACCCGTTTTGTTACACAGAAAGCACTTGCGTTAGGTTTGAAGCCTATCGTAGTTATAAATAAGGTTGACAAGGAGAATTGCCGTCCTGACGAAGTTCACGAGGCAGTATTCGAACTCTTCTTCAATCTGGAAGCGACAGAGGATCAGCTTGAGTTTCCTGTGATTTACGGATCCTCCAAACAGGGCTGGATGAGCACCGACTGGAAGAAGCAGACTGAAGATATCACTCCTTTGCTTGATGCTATACTGGAGCATATCCCTGCAGCGCCTGTGAATGAAGGTACTCTGCAGATGCAAATTACTTCTCTTGACTATTCGTCCTTTGTTGGCCGTATCGCTATCGGAAGGGTAGCACGGGGACTTATAAAGGAAAATATGCCTGTATCCCTGGTAAAAAGGGACGGCAAGATACAGAAGTCCCGTATCAAAGAATTGTATACTTTTGAAGGTCTTGGAAAGATTAAAGTTCAGGAAGTTAAATCAGGTGATATCTGCGCTGTTGTTGGTATCGAAGGTTTCGAGATTGGTGATACTATCGCTGACTTTGAGAACCCTGAGCAACTTGAAGTGATCCACATCGACGAGCCGACGATGAATATGCTGTTCACGATCAATAACTCTCCATTTTTTGGTAAGGAAGGTAAGTTTGTGACATCCCGTCACCTTCGTGACCGTCTTCATAAGGAGATGGAAAAGAACCTTGCTTTAAAAGTAGTTGAAACTGATTCTCCTGATGCGTATCTTGTGTATGGGAGGGGAATTCTTCACCTGTCAGTTCTGATAGAAACGATGCGTCGTGAAGGATATGAATTGCAGGTTGGTCAGCCGCAGGTTATCGTTAAGGAAATTGACGGAGTGAAATGTGAGCCGGTAGAGACACTGATCGTAGATGTTCCTGGTGAGGTTGCCGGTAAGGTAATTGAGCTTGTGACTCAAAAGAAAGGTGAGCTTTTGGTGATGGAGCCTAAGGGCGACCTGCAGCATCTTGAGTTTGAAATTCCTTCAAGGGGGATTATCGGTCTTAGAAATAATGTGCTTACTGCAACTGCCGGAGAAGCTGTTATGGCGCACCGCTTTAAATCCTATGAGCCATGGAAGGGTAATATTCCCGGAAGGCTGAACGGAGTATTGGTGTCAATGGAAAAGGGCCAGACGACAGCGTATTCTATTGATAAGCTGCAAGACCGCGGCCGGTTCTTCGTGGAACCGGGTGAAGATGTTTATGAAGGCCAAATCATGGGTGAGCATATCAGGGATAATGACCTGGTAGTAAATGTCGTAAAGGGCAAGCAGTTAACAAACATGCGTGCTTCCGGAAGTGATGACAATGTCAGGATTGCACCCGCAATTAAATTTTCGCTTGAGGAAGCAATGGAATATATTCAGAATGACGAGTATATTGAAATTACTCCTAAGAGTATGCGGTTACGCAAGATCTACCTGACAGAAAATGAGCGTAAGATAAATGCTAAGAAGTTTGTTTAAACAAGCGTAACTGGTATAACTAATATAAAGAGGCTGAACTCAATTTGAAGTGAGTTCAGCCTCTTTTTTGTTTGTTGAAGTTTTAATTAAGACCTCCTTCTGCTCCGGAATTCACGGCGGCAGGCGCCTGGATTACAAAAAGTTCGTCAGTTAACTGTTCCAGATCCTTCGGGGCAGTATTTTATTTTTGTGGGGACTAAAGCTATTTAAAGACCTTTTTTCTCAAATCATCAATGGTGTCGTTCATTTCCGGAGCGATCTTAAGAGAATAGATTATCCCGGTGTATAAGAGCGTGATAATGCCTGACCTGATAATAATATCCGGGATAAGAGGTAGCTCGGGCAGATAGTGTATGAGGAATAATATAGCAAGGCCTATTAGCATGATGTACAGATTCCGTATGTCGAAAGGCTGCAAACCGAATTTTTTCCAGAGAAATATATACCTGTAAAGATTGAATATAAGAGTTGTAAGAGTACTTGCTGCAGCAGCCCCGGTTATTCCCCAAACGGGAATGAAAAAATAATTTGCAAGTATTGTTACGAAAATCAGCCCCAGGAAGAAATAAGTGTCATAACGGTAATACCGGGATGTGGCAAGTATCATTCCGTTCATACCAGTCGCCATATCAATTAAGCCGCTCATGGCGACAAATAAGATGACATATTTGCCCTGCGCATATTCAGGAGGTACCATTTGTAAAATGTTGTCAATATTTGCCCAGATGCCGATGAACAGAAGCAGTCCTATCAGTAATTGATTCAGGCAGCTCTTCCTGTAAATAGAAGCGATCCCGGGCAAATCATCCGATTTCCATTTTTCTGCGACTATCACGCCCCCGATCCGGTACATCACCCGCGCCGGCATAGAAATTACAGTACCAAAGAATGCCGTGATTCCATATATCCCGGTAAGGGACGTATTCAGCATATCTTTAATCATGATCTTGTCAATGTACTGGATGATCATAGTGGTCAGCCCGGTGATAACGGCAAAAAGGCTCACACTGCTCAGCATTTTAACAATTGGCTTGTCCAGAAAACTGAAGTCGGGAGTCAGGTTGATCTTTTCTTTCTTCTTTACATTAATAATGATGAGAACGGTCGGGATAAGGTTGGCAAGCAGCCAGATCCAGATGAACTGCGAGAATGGAAGCGGATAGAAGAACACAACCGCCAGGGCACAGGCGACAGTCAGCTTCTGCAAAAATTCCTTTAATATTGAGCCTGTTGCCGCATCAAGGAGTGCTACGCGGTTATAGTTGTCAAAAGCGCTAAACAGAAGTGTTCCAGTGGTCAGGATCAATATGACCGATGAATAATTGTTAAAGAAGTCTTCGTAATCAGTATACGCAAAAATAACCGGTTTCAGGAGGAGGAACAGGAGGCAAATGATTAAGGTGCCAACAAGAGGCACTGCAAGCATCAGGAACAGAAATCCATGGTGGTTTTTCTCCGTATTCCGGAAATAGGGGAAACACCTGGTACTCGCAGAGAAAAAGCCAAGCGACCCGAACTGTGTAAGGATTATAGCGAAGGCCATGATCAATTCCAGGTACCCGTTTTCCTCGGAGCTGAGCCCGTGAGAGCGCAAAAGAGTAACGCTAAAGAAGCCGATAATTACTCCGAGATACGAATAAATGCTACCTTTGATAGTCTGCCTGCCGATCATGTTCATAACTGCCGGCGAAATTAAAGATTTTCCCAGCTTAAAGGAGTCCCCGCTTGCAGATCCGTATTTGCTGTTTTTCCTATTACAGAATCAATGAATTTTGGAGGAAGACCTATAGCCGGCCTGATAATTTTGAGATTATCTTCAGAAAATGCTTCTCCTTTTTTAATGTCTTTTGATACATAGATGGAGCGTTTAAAGAACACGCTCTTCTCTTCTGCCGGTTGAATGCCATATTGGATCTGTCCAAGAGCAAGGAACGCTCTTTCCGTTTCTGTGACGAGTGCCTGCAGTTCCTCCGGTTCTAAAGAAAACGTACTGTCTACCCCGCCATCAGCCCTTCTCAGTGTAAAGTGTTTCTCAATGACACGTGCTCCAAGAGCTACTGCAGCTACGGAGGCTCCTATTCCCATCGTGTGATCGGAAAGGCCCGTAATGCAATTGTGTAGTTGCCTGAGATGTGGGATGGTCAGGAGATTGGTATTTTCAGGGCTAGCAGGGTAGGTACTTGTGCACTTTAATAAGATGATATCCCTGCAGCCTGCGGCTCTAAGTACCCTGACGGTTTCGTCTATGTCTGCAATAGTGGCTACCCCGGTAGAAACAATGACTGGTTTTCCGGTAGCGGCCACTTTACGTAAAAGGGGATGATGTGTGTTTTCGAAAGATGCGATCTTATATGCGGGGACATTCAGGCTTTCAAGGAAGTCTACTGCTGTTTCATCAAAAGGAGAGCTGAACGCCGCCATCCCTTTTTCTTTTGCCCTTTCAAAGATCGCTTCATGCCATTCCCAGGGAGTATAGGCCATTTTATACAAGTCGTAGAGTTCGCGGCCATTCCATAATGATTTTTCATCCTGAATGGTATAAGCGCCCTGCATTGTGATCGTATCAGCTGTGTAGGTCTGAAGTTTCAGTGCATGAGCCCCCGCCCCGGCTGCTGCATCCACAAGTTCCAGCGCCCTCTCAAGTGATTGGTTGTGATTGCCGCTCATTTCAGCAATTACGAAAGGCTTGTGCTGGTCGCCTATTGTGAAATTGCCTATTTTAATATCATTCATAAATTTCTTTCCTTTCCAATTTGTAGCTTTTGCATCCGCTGATATCTGTTATTGCCGCTTGTACGAACCCCGCTTTTATAAACGATTTATAGGACGCTGTATTTTCTATCTTTATGCAGGCACTGACTTTTTCCTCCGGATGGCGGGCGAGATAGTGCCTGGTCGCTTTTCTTATCATTTCAGGAGCAAGTGACTGGCCTCTGAAGTTCTCATCAACTGAAATGCCGATAGTGGTTTCTACTCCTGCCCTGCTAATCCTGACCTGTCCGACAGGAGAGCCTTCTTTATCAAGAAAGAGATAAAAGTAATAATCAGGATCGTGAATATGCTCATGAAACCATCGGAGATGCTGTTCAAGACTGATATTTTGCTGTTGAAATGAATTAGCTCTTACTACCGGGTCGTTCGTCCATTTAAAATATAACATGGCGTCTTTCTCCTCCGCGAACCTGAAATGAAGTTTTTCATTCTTAAGTTCTTCAAATACACTCCTCAATCTATCAGGAGAACGGCCGTCTATCAGCTTTTTCTGATTTTGTATCATTCCGGAGATCTGGTCCGGCCCTTTAATCAGGGTTTCTACATGAAGTTTAATGCCGCTGGCGCTGATCTTCTGCAGATCTCCCAGGTCTTTTAGAACCTGTGCCGACTTTAATCCGTTTAGAATGGACTTTTGGTTGTCTGCTGAAAATCCTGATAGCAGCCCTATCCCAACTGCGCATGCTTCCAGCGCAATCGTGCTCGCAGGGCAGATGGCCAGATCGCTTTTTTCTAATAATTGGCGGAGGCCGGCTGCATCTATATTGATATGGATGCTGATCTTTACCTCTGTAAAGGTCGTGGCAAGGTGCCGGATCTGTTGAAGGTGAGGATTAACTGCTCCCAGCATAAGGTGAATTTCCTCAATTTCGGGAATATCCAGTAAGGCCTCTGTAAACTTCGACGTCAGATTGTCTTTGTCCGCCGCTCCCATGCTGATAAAGATACTTCTCAGAGGCCCGGGCTTGCGGGATTCGGTATTGGCCAGGAAGGGTTTTCTCAGCAATGCATATTTTGCACCAAGACAAAACCGAACATCGTCTTCAGCTTCGTAATCAAGTGGCGATATCCCTTCAGCATGATTAATCACAACATCCGCCACCTGGCGCCAGCTATGCAGGTCGTCTATATAGACCAGTTTGCAGCCTTGTCGCTTTATCGCGTTTTGATACCTGGCAGTGAATCCGTAACCATCCAGTATAACAATTGCGCCTTGCCGGAGATATGGTTGAAAATTCAGGAAGTCTTCTTCAAAATCGGAGGTTTGCGGCAGGGGTATGATGTCAATCGCCCTTTCCCTGATCATTTCACTTACCGGATTGCCGGGCTCCTGAATGGCAAAACTAATGCTAAAATATTCTTTGAGCATGTCTGCGAGTGCCAGACAGCGGACGATATGCCCCATTCCAATGGAAGTTCCTCCGTCTGCTCTTATGATAATATCCTGTCTCAATAAGAAGTCTTATACTTTTTTCTGCTCAATATCAGCATTAACAGATGTCAGCTCGGGGTGGCTTATTAAAAGTTCCTCAATGCTGTGGTAATCAAGTTTGTCAGCCTGATACTTTTCAATTAAGATCCTAATCAGCTCATAGTCTTCAGGAGTATCCACTGTAATTCTCAGGCTGCTGTGATCCGTGTCCTGCTTTATATGATAAAACTCTGTGTTTCCAGAAGTGTTTTTCCAGATATATGGAGTTACATGTTCCTGGTCTGCTTTGTCAACGGCCTTCAGAAATGCTTCTTCCAGTAATTTAAAGCTGAAGATCTCAAAATCGAAACCCCTGGCAAATGTTCTTTCTATAGCATTGCTCATGTAAAGGTTCTCATTGTTGATTTTAAGATACTTTTCGACGCTGTTCCTTATTAAGTGCGGGTCTATGAGGGGACAGTCTGACGTTACCCGGACGATAAGACCGAAATGGTGTTTCGTAGCTGTCTCGTAAAACCGGCTCAGTACATTGTCTTCGCTTCCTCTGTGAACTTTTAAGTTGTTCTGAACCGCGAAGTCAGATACACAGTCGTCCGTTGAATTCAGGGTTGTTGCTATAGCAAGGTCAAGTCCCGTTTTCTGCAACCTTTCAATATGATAAGACAGGAGAGGCCGTCTGTTAGCCTCTCTGAATATTTTACCCGGAAGCCGGGTGCTTGTCATTCTAGCCTGCGTAATAATTCCGATATTCTTCACAAGGTCCTGCTTTTATTAAAAAACGGCAAGGTTGAAATATTTCAGGATGGTATTAATTACCCTGTCCTGGTCTTCGTCTGTTAAAGCGTGATACATCGGGATGCTCAGACACCTTTCGTAGTAAGCCTCAGCCACCGGGGCTTCACCTTTCGAGTGTCCCAGTCCTTTATAGTAAGGAAGTAAATGCACCGGGATATAATGTACCTGAGCATAGATATGCTGCTCTCTTAAGTAGTCATATAGTCCCTTTCTGTCATCAACCTGGATGACGTAGAGGTGCCAGGCATGTCCTCCTGTATTTACCGGTTTGATCACGGGGCTGTTTTCAAACGCTTTATCATACCTGGCAGCCAGCACTCTTCTTCTCTCAAGGTTTGCTTCTGCGCGTCCGAGCTGGGAAGAACCTAAAGCGGCCTGAAACTCCGTTAACCGGTAATTATAGCCAAGCTCCTGCATTTCATAATACCAGCCTCCCTGGGCGACGTCATCGGGTGAATTGAGGAACATAGACGGATCTTTCGTGATGCCGTGTGTTCTGTAAAGTACCAGCTTGTCATATAGCTGTTTGCTGTTTGTAGTGATCATTCCCCCTTCTCCGGTTGCAATATGCTTTACGGGATGGAAGGAGAAAATGGACAGCTCGGCAAAGTTACCGT
>JBQGEO010000190.1:0-3999 GCA_052039655.1 Pararcticibacter sp. | reverse complement strand
TCTGACAGATAAGAAGTATTGGACGGGATATTCCACTATTAACTCCCAGATGCCAAGGAACTATACAGCAAGTGTAAGCTTTAGATTCTAAAAAACGCCCGGTAATCTTAGGATTACCGGCTTTCAACGTCATTTATATGTCTCTCTTCAGGAAAATTCGCTCCCTTAACTGGGCACAGCATCAGAAGCGCTGGTTTGCCAAATGGCATCTTTATCTTGGTATAATTGCCGGTGCTATTGTGGCCTTTACCGGCCTTACCGGCAGCATTCTTGTCTTTCAGGATGAAATAGACCGGGCTTTAAATCCTGAACTTTTCCGCGTCATTGAGAATAAGGAGAGAATGACTTTGGATGAGATTATTCCTGTTATCAGGAAGAACTATCCTGACTTGAAGATAAACTATATCATGAGGGATCAGAAAGATGATCCTGCCTTGGCATACAGGGTATTTAATTTTAAAACTGAAGAAGAAACGTTCATTAATCCTTATACCGGCATGATGAGCGGGAAAAGAATTCATGAGAGTTCTTTTATTCATGTCGTAACTGAACTTCACACCGCCTTGCTGATACCTGTGGCAGGAAGGTACATTGTTGGATTAGCCACTCTTTGTCTTCTTATACTGACAATTTCAGGGCTTCGCTTATGGATCCCCGGGAAGTGGAAACAGATCAGGCAGGTTTTAACAGTTAAGTTCAGTGCCGGATTCAAAAGGCAGAACTATGACTGGCATAATATTCTTGGATTTTATTCAGCCCCTGTAGTCGCAGTGCTTTCCGTAACAGGAGTTTGCATGACATTCTCCATAGTGGTGATTCCCTTGCTTTTCGTTTTTAACGGTCAATCCCCCCAGGGTGTATCTCAGCTTCTGGGTGCAAAATCAGCATATACCAGGGATGCTGTCCAGTTGCCGTTGAATAAGATTATGCAGATTGCTGCAAAAGAAATCCCGGAAGGATCTGTTGCCGGAATAGCTCTTCCATCGGACAGTACCGGTAACTTTCGGCTGGATATTTTAAGCCCGGACGTGGTGAAAACCGGTAAAAGAGAGATGCTAGTTATCGATCAGTATACCGGCAAGGTATTGATTAACAGCAGACGCGATTTTCCGGATGTGGGCGATGCATACCTCAGTTGGCTCGGCCCCCTGCATTTTGGCACCTTCGGCGGTTTGCCAACACAGATCCTTGCATTGCTCGGAGGCCTGATGCCTCTTGTTCTGTTTGTAACAGGATTTATTATCTGGTGGCCGCGTTTTAAAAAACAGCGGAATAAAGGGATCAGGGCAGGCAGTTCTGCGGATACAGTTCCTGCCAGGAGAGAATACATTCATGTACATACAGCAGAGGAAATCTCAAAATGGAAATATTTCATTCAAACGATGAAAAGCGGATTCGGATATGCCTTATGGTTTATTCTGATAAGCGCGGTTATGGGAGCACTCTATGGAGTCATATCCGGAATTGTTATCCAGCCTGCAGTGTTTACGATTGCTTTCTGTACAATACTGATAGCCATGAATTTCGCGGTGTCCGTCATCTACATACTATTTAATACGATATTCCTTTTGCCCTTCAGAAAGTCCAGCAGGAGCATCATCCGGTATTTTGCTTTGTCGTTATCTTTTATGTTGATACATGCTGCTGCATACATCCTTCTTCTGAATACCGGTATGGAGATATTCTAATCTGTTCATGTTTTTTGTTTCTTCTTCTTTGCTGCAGGAAACAACACATTATTCAGGATCAGCCTGTAACCTGCTGAATTGAGATGCAGGCTGAGGTCGGTAGGAGGGTCGCCAACTGCATGCTGATAATCTTCCGGATCATGACCGCCATAAAAGGTCCATTGTCCTTTTCCAAATTCCCCGTGAATATACCGGGCTTCATCGGCTATTTTCGTTTCTCCCATTACCAGGACATCTGGTTTCAGAAGGCTTTTTTTAAAGGCCGTTGTCTGACCCATAAATCCTTTAATTACATTGTCATGGTCCTGGGTCAGGATAGTGGGAATAATGTCCCATTTGGCTGAGAACTCAAATAAAGTGAAGAAATCCTCTGTTTGCGGCAAGTTCCTCACAGGAGTTACATCAATATTCGAAAATTCATAGTTATAAGGATTCAGGTCGAGCCTGAAGTTCTGAAATGCGAACGTTTTACTAAAGTCAAGTTTGGATTGCGCCTGCGGATCGGCAGCATCTCCATCAAACATGCTTTCGCATATGTCTGTTCCCTCAGCAGCAAGGGCTATATCAAAACTGTCGGTTCCTGAGCACATAGCAAAAAGGAATCCTCCTCCGGCGCAGAAGTTCCTGATCGTTTTGGCAACTGCCAGTTTCATTTGAGATACCTTTTTATATCCGAGTTTTTTGGCTGTTGCTTCCTGTATTCTCACATCCTCAATATACCAGGAGGCCGTCCGGTAAGCCGACCAGAACCGGCCATACTGACCTGTAAAGTCCTCATGATGAAGGTGGAGCCACTCGTATTTTGCGAGATCACCTTTCAGAACTTCTTCGTCGTATACAATATCATAAGGGATTTCTGCGTAAGTAAGCACGAGTGTCACGGCATCATCCCAGGGTAATTTATTCTTCGGGCTGTACACAGCAATTTTAGGTGCTTTTTCCAGCTTCACGATCTCCATATTCACTTCCGGATCCTGTATCTCTGAGAGTATGGCATTTACCTTCCCATCCGCTATAACCTCGTATGATACCCCTCTTATTTTGCATTCACTTTCGGCTTTTTGGGAGTAAGCCATCAGAAAACTTCCCCCCCGGTAGTTAAGCAACCAGTTTGCTTCCATTCCGTTATTCAGCACCCAGTACGTCATTCCATACGCTTTCAGATGGTTTTTTTGATCTTCATCCATTGGGATCAGAATGGAAGCAGCACTGACCCTGATGGCCAGTAAGAGTAGAATTACAGAAGCGTAAACCTTTAGCATGTAATGATAACGACGTGAGTGTATTCAAAAGTACGTGCATTTGTCCAGAGTTTAAAGCTTGGGTGTAAGCCCGGAGTTAAAAACGCGTCTAAGGAGGAGAGATAAGGTTATAGATTTGTATTCTGATTGCAGGCAGCCATTACCCAAATAATTGCTAACTTTGCGGGCTCAAAGCAAAGATCATGAGTAAAGCGATTCTAAGAACAGAAAAAGGAGACATGACTATCGAGTTTTACGATAAAGATGCTCCTAATACAGTAGCAAACTTTCTGAAGCTGGCTAAAGAAGGATTCTACGATGGTGTCACTTTTCACCGCGTAATTCCTGATTTTGTTATACAGGGAGGCGACCCTACCGGAACAGGTGCAGGAGGCTCAGGTACGCGTATTAAATGTGAACTTACCGGTGACAACCAATATCACGACCGTGGAGTATTATCTATGGCTCATGCTGGCAGAGATACAGGCAGTTCCCAGTTTTTCATTTGCCACAGCCGTAAAAATACCGCTCACCTCGACCGTAATCATACATGTTTTGGTAAGGTTGTGGAAAATGTGGATGTAGTGGATGACATTCGTCAGGGGGATAAGATTTTAGGGATCGATATAATAGAAGAATAAAGGCATTGAGAATGCGTGGAGATATATGACAAAAGGATTCTCCATACTCATGTCTCATATAGGTTAGCTATGAATTTAAGAGGAATTGTTTCGGTTTCGGGTAAGCCGGGACTTTATAAAGTAATCGGACAAAATAAGTCTGGTTTTGTAATTGAGGGGCTGGATGCCCAAAAGTTAAAACTGGTAGTTAATTTGTCTACATCTAAGCTGGCTTCCCTGGAAGACATTACGGTTTTCGGAGAAGACGAAGATCTGAAGCTCGTGGATATCTTTGGCCGGATGAAAGAAAGCGCTAATGTGCCTGATGCTAAAGCCGACGGAAAAGCATTACGGGCATATTTCAGGGACGTTGCCCCCGGACATGACGAGGACAAGGTCTATGCTTCAGACATGAAGAAGATCATCAACTGGTATAATATTCTTAAAGAC
>JBQGEO010000189.1:0-2569 GCA_052039655.1 Pararcticibacter sp. | reverse complement strand
TTCCCGGCAAATAAAAAATCCACTGCAAAAAGGACACAAAACAGAAGAAATTATGAGACTTACAACGCCTACTTCTCCGATGTACTTAACATTACAGATCAGCTGATCACCATGATCAGCCTGCGTGTTGACCGTTACTCGAGTGAGTTTGACGATTTTAAACAAACATCCTGGTCTCCTAAGCTTGGACTGGTCTATCAAGTTGTGAAAGACAAAGTGTCATTGTTCGGAAATTACATGAACGGGTTTGCCAATGTAGGCCCTTATTTAGCGTTCGGAGATGAAAACAAGGAAGCCAAACCAGAGCATGCAGAACAAATAGAAGGGGGAGTAAAGCTTGAACTTCTTGGAAGCCGGTTAAACGGAACCTTAAGCTATTACGATATTAAAGTTAAAGATAAGGTGCGTGTTGACCCTGACCATGCAGGTTATTCCTTACAGGATGGTACTCAACTTAGCCGGGGGTTCGAGGCCGACCTCATCGCTAACCCTTTCGCAGGACTTCACATGATCTTTGGCTATGGATACAACTTCGGTAAATACACCAATGCGGCTTCAAATATCAACGGGCTCCGGCCGACATCCGCACCAAAAAATACTGCCACTACCTGGGTAAGCTATAAAATACAGGGCGGAAGCGTACAAGGTCTCGGCTTTGGCCTTGGGGGTAATTATCAGAGCGATGCATACTTTGTGAACACTACCACATCATCTTTTAAAGTTTCCGGTTATACCAGACTGGATGCGGCAGCCTTTTATGAACAGCCAAGATACCGGTTGAGTGCAAAAGTTAATAACTTCACCAATGAACACTACTGGACGACGGATGCCTGGGCTTTCCGGGAAAATCCGCGGCAGCTCATCTTTAATATATCCTATAAGTTCTAGTTCTAATTAATGAGACCCGGCATCCTTTTCAGGTGCCGGGCTTTTTAAATTAAAGATAAATGAGAATCAGAAGAAAAGTGAATGACGCTGCGCCAAAGAAAGGCTCTAAATCTGCTTTCGGTAAATTTATAGCCTGGATCCATTTGTGGCCAAGCCTCATTTCCGCCGTTATACTGATCGTGGTATGCCTTACTGGTACCATCATCGTCTATTGCGATGAAATAATAAACTTTGCGAACAGGAATGTTCTCTATGTAAAAGAGGTAAAGAAGGAAAAACTGCCGGTAGAGACCCTGATCGCAGGTTTTAGAAAAGAATACCCCGAAAGGAAAAACCCGGGATATATGGTAACTTACCGCGACCCGGCCAGGACAGTAAAGTTTAATTCATTCGACAAAAAAAGAGGCTTGCGCCTCGTCTATATGGATCCCTATACCGGCAGGATCCTGAAAGACGACGGCACGATCTATTTCTTCTATATCACAGCACATTTGCATAATTCGCTCCTTTGGCATGGGACAGGAGAATGGATCATCGACATTGCGACAATTATTTTCCTTGTCGAACTGATCACGGGACTGATTCTCTGGTGGCCTGCGAAATGGACTAAGACCACCCGTGAACAAAGTTTCAGGATCAAATGGAAAGCAAGATTCAAGAGGCTCAACTATGACCTCCACAATGTACTGGGCTTTTATTCTCTTACAGTTGTGGCCATCCTGACCATAACAGGCCTGATCATTGCATTCAAGCCTCTTGCCAGGGTTACAATATCATCGTTTGGCGGGGATCCGTCACATGCCTGGGAGAAGAAATTGCCCGCCTTTAAACAGGAAAAACAACCGAAGGACCTTTACAGGATCATAGACCGGGCATTTGCAGACCAGCCATGGGCACAGGAAGCCCGTGTGTCGACCTATACCCTCGACTCGGCCGGGTATTATATGTTTTCACTTACGCGCATGGCAGGCTTGAAAAGCCAGGATGGCAATTTTCCAGTATTTGCAGACCGTTATACGGGAGCAACCCTTAAGGTTCCCGAGGGGGCAATCCTGCACGAGAATATTGAAAACACATATTGGTCGCTTCATATGGGGACATGGATGGGCTGGTTTGGTAAGCTGGTCACCTTTACAGGCGGACTGATTGCGACGAGCCTTCCGGTAACCGGCTTCTATATCTGGTGGGGAAGGCGCAATAAAAAGAAAAGACCTCAGAGACCGGAGAAAGGCAATTCTTCTGATTGTAATATTACACCACTGAACCACGCTGTTAACTAATTTATTCAGTTTTAATTTCCAATGAAACAGATCGCATTACTGGTATTTACTATACTTATAATATCCGGAGCTAAAGGCCAGAACCAGGTGCAGTCCAATTCTGTCACCATCGGCACCAAACATAAACTAAAATCCCATATTCTGAATGAAGAGAGAGAATACTGGGTCTCCTTGCCCGCTGATTACTATACTTCAAAATATGCTCCGGCAAAGTACCCTGTTGTTTATCTTCTTGATGGAGACGCTAATTTCCATTCCTTTACGGGCATGGTACAGGCACTTTCAAGCGGAGCCTATTCAAAGATCCCTCAAATGATCGTAGTGGGAATCCTGAATACCGACCGGACCCGGGATCTCACCCCTTCGGCTTCTTCCCGGGACGCTTTCTTTGATAAGTCAGT
>JBQGEO010000188.1:0-5008 GCA_052039655.1 Pararcticibacter sp. | reverse complement strand
GCATCTTGCCAAATTCGCAAGGGGAATTGCTGACCAATATAAAATCAGTGTACTCACGGAAGTGGCGTTCGGGAATTTTAAGGATGAACTGGATTCAGTTTATAAAAAGTATGATGCTTCGATGGTCGTGATGGGTATGAGCGGGAGATCATTAGGTCAAAAGCTCTTTGGCAACACCACAACCAGTCTGATCGCCTCTGCCAGCTATCCTGTTTTGTCTGTTCCCAAAGGAGCTGCTTTCAAAAAGATTGAGAAAGTGCTTTTTGCCTGCGATTGTTCCAGACAATACCAGGTGCATACGCAGGATACACTAAAGCAAGTGGTACAACAATTACACGCCAGTGTTGAAATTTTCAATGTTGAAGCAGATACGCCTTCAGCCAATCAATTGCTTAAGCTTGCAGAGGAGGGATTGCTGGAGTTTAAGACCGTGCATGGATTACATATTGTCAGAAGTATCCGTACCGAGATAAAAGAAAGCGGAGCGGACCTGCTCGTAATGGTTCCGCAAAAATATTCTTTCTGGGAATCAGTTGTGCATGTAAGCAAAACGGGAATAATGGCATCTCAAAGTACGGTTCCACTCCTGTCGATCCCCGACTGGAATTAGTACTGCGATAAGGTCCCATTATTTGATCCGAACAATCTTTGGGTTATTTTAGCACAATGGAACCCGTTATCCTTACTAAGTTACAAGCCCGTAAGATCATCCTGAATGCTGCCGGCCTGTCGCGGAAGGCTCAGTTTGGGACTGGAATCGAGGCTGTTTACAGGCTCATTGATCATTTTGGTTTTGTGCAGCTGGACACGAATTTCGTAGTGGAACGCGCGCATCACCATGTGATGGCGGCACGGATACCGGATTATCAAACAGAATGGCTGGCAGAGCTTTGCGAAGAGGGCCGCGTATTTGAGTATTTTTTTTCTGATGCCGGATATCTGCCAATGAGTGATTTTCGGTATTCACTTCCTGTTAAGGAGAGCTTCGCGGCCAATGCAAAGCCGATGATTCCGGCACAAATGCGGTTGATGAAAAATGTGCTTGAACGCATAGAGCGGGAAGGTCCGCTGATGGTTGGAGATTTCGAGTACGACAGGGAGCAGGCAAGTTCTGGTTGGTGGGATTGGCGGCCGGCCAAAGTTGCACTTGAGCGGCTGTACCTGGATGGTAAACTAATGATTAGCCGCAACAAAGCTTTTCATAAGATATACGACCTGCCCCTCAATCTGATACCACCGGACACTGACCAGTCTATCCCAACAAAGGAAGAATTCGCACGCTATGTTATCCGCCGGACACTTGGTGTCCTGGGAGTAGCTTATGCGAAAGATCTGGCCTGGCGTGGACGGAGGGTAAAAGGCAATTCCATTAAGGAAGAACTGGAAAAAATGGTGGCAAGCGGTGAAGTGCGAACAGTGACGGTCGAAGGGATAAAGGGACCGCCTTTATATATGTTGGCGAATCAGGAAACAGACATCGTACTATCCGACGAAGTCTTTATCCTTTCTCCCTTTGATATACTCAACGTCTTTCGTCACCGGCTGAAAGATTTTTTTGATTTCGATTACCAGATCGAATGTTTTGTGCCTGCTGCCAAACGGAAGTACGGGTACTTCTCACTGCCGGTGCTTGCAAACGGTTCTTTTATTGCGCGGATGGATGCAAAAGCCGACCGTAAACGAAAATTGCTGATCGTTCACAACCTGCATTTTGAACCAGCCGCCCTTGATCAGCGTACTATCGAAAATTTTGTCACTTCTTTAAAATCATTTGTGCTGTTCAACCAGTGCAGAGACATTGAATTCAGAAAATTCAATAATGAGGCTTACCTGGAAATGATCAGCAAGGAGTTTTCCAGGTAGGCCCCGTGGCGGCCTATCTATGTTTAAGAAGCAGGCCTATTTAAGCAGAGTCGTTAAGATCGCATTTTTCTGATCTGTTGATTTTTCGTCCTTCCCATATAAAACATCTTCCCAGGTACCATACATCGCATTAGGAAAAACAATAAAGCGGTCTCCATAGTCACCTGCTCTTTTGCGGGCCTGCGCTGTTCTCAGTGAGGGGTCTTTCTCGTCAAAATCCTGGTTAAAATCACCCAGATTGTCGCCAAGCAAGAGAATCACCTCATGATTCTTACCGATTTCCAGTCGTCTTTTTTCCTTACTGGAAGTACCTCCGTCCATGAGGAACAAGTGTTCATTATCCGTATCAGGTAAATCAAACTGTTTCAGGTTCGCAAGAGTGGCCTGCCTTTCTTCGGCGAAACGGTTGGTGACATAAAAAACGGTTACTCCGAGTTCCTTTGCCCGTTTCAGGAAGCGAACAGCACCGGGAAGGGTATCGCACTTACGCTGTGCAGTCCATGCGATCCAGGAAGAGTCGCTGTAAGTCAATCCTTTTTTCGCCTGGCTAACAAAATAAGGGCTATTATCCAGTACCGTTTCGTCTATATCCGTAATGATGGCTTTGGGTAAGGCAGAATGCTGCTTTACTTTTTGCTCCAGGCGCAGGCTGGCTATATTGTATGCCTGGTAACACAATGCCCGGTACTCACCCGACTGCTGTTGGTAAAGCGCAGCCCATGCCGGTCCGCCCGGTAGCAGAGATGATTTATTTTCCTTTTCCTTGTTATGCCCGGATCCACATCCTATAGTGAACACTACCGGAAATAAAACTCCAAACAGAATAAACCGCTTCATCATTTCTTGCCCTCCAGAACTATCCACTTGTTTAAGGTATTTTCAGGAGCTTCAAGTACGATCTTGTAAAACCCGGAGGGAGAATCTTTAACGCTGATCCAGGCGTGCTGGTCTTTAACCGGCACCTCTCCTATCAAACGGTAGGTATCCGGTTTCCCATTTTTAAAATCATTTGTTCCGGCCAGCCATATTTTCACTTTCCCTTCAGGCTCGATTGCTTTCCAGGTAATATCTATATTTCCCTGAACAAAATTCACCATAGGAACTGCGATCGAAACTTTTCCTATCAATGGGGTACCATCAAGTTCGCGTTTAACATCTAAGGGTACATCGATATTCATAAAACGGTTAATAGTGGGCATGATATCGACAATGGCCGGCTGATACCGGGTGGCATAGGTATTCAGGGGGCGGTAGTTTGTCACCATCCAGGTGGTACGCTGCCGCGGCGACTGGCCGCCGTGTCCCTTTCCGGTCCTTTCATCCCTTCCATGATCGGTTGTAATAACAAACAGCCAGTTTTCCTTAAATTGCTTTTTGCGATATTCGATTGCCTCGCTTAGTTTCCCGATCTGAGCGTCAAGCATTTTAACAGCTGTTTCAAACTCCGGACTGTCGCCGTGCAGATGTCCCATATCGTCGGTATATTCCAGGTATACCCATGACAGGTCCGGCGCATTTTTTCTGATAGTTGAAGCAGCATCCTGTATTACCTGTTCATCAATCAGGTGCATATAGTTGCGACCCCGGTCATGTTTAAACCTTACAGTATCCAGTTCATAGCCATCATAATGCCAGTCGACCTCCAGATTGCCGGCCTGGGGCAGATGGTGGCCGAGAAGCTTGGTTCGGTTGTCCTGCCAGCTTGAAAAGATTGCAGTTTTCTTTGTAGGATATTGTGATTTGAAGAGCCGGAAAATATTCTGGTAATTATAATTCGGCGCTTTTATATCGTTATCCGGAACATTATGTTTGTTCACCCAGGTGCCGGTAAGAAGGCTGTTATAGCCTACAGCCGAGATGGTAGGAGTTTGATTGTAGGTCGTGGCGTCCCCTCCTACATACATCCGGGTATAGCTGCCGGCTGCTATGACCTTCTTTATATTTGGCAGGTCCATACGCTCCAGGACATCGGCAGGTATACCATCTGCGATCACGAAAACCGTTTTATTTTTGGTTTGCGCTGAGACTAAAGAAACAGAAAATAAGAATGAAAGAAATAAGATAAATTGGTTCATTGTGTGTGTATTGGATTATGTGTTGGTTGCTTTTATTTTGCAACGAAGATAAAAAATATCCTGCCCGCACGAATACAGGCAGGATAAAAAATCAGGGCTTTATCAGCCACATAACAGCGTTGATATTATCGCCATCGGGATATTGTCTGCTGATAGCTTCTGTAACATGTTGCTGGTTTCGCTGTAACTCAGTTTCGGGATACATCCACCTCTTCGGTATCTTTTTATCATTCAGCATACCTGAACCAGAAACGTCGAACACTGGAAAACCTGTTCTCCGCTGTTCATAAAAGGGTTGCCAGCCGCTGTTAAAGAATGATGCGATGTATTTCTGTGTGATAATTTGTTGTACCGGATTACCTGCTGAAAGTTTCACACTGTTCTGAGCCAGGTAAGTATCAATTGCTGCCTGGTCAATTTTGTAAAAGCTCATGGAAGCGCTTATCCCCTTTTCATAATAATCGCTGGCGTTTCCTGTTATCCAGCCTCTAACCACACCTTCTGCTAAAATAAATTGCTGCTCAGCGTATCCTAATGCGATGCTGGGTTCGTTTGTGGGATTGGTGTAAAACCTGGGATTGATCTTAGATACCTCACCAGCGAGCACCCGCGCTTTGTTTTCGTTTACAGCTGCACTGCCTCTTGCGCCGCCATAAGCATTAAAATCAGTGGCGGACAACGAAGCAAACTTCGGCGCTTTATCTGCAAAGCTGAACAACCGTACATCTTTCAGTGATTTCAGGAGATCAACAAAAGTCTCTTCCATGTAGTTGGTTGTTTGCATATCGTTATTGTTAAAATACGGATAACGATTGCTTTGTAAGTCATAAAATTTCAAAGCAGCGTTATCTCCGTTACCTGTAAAAAGAGGATAATCAGACGGAGAGCTTACAATTTCTACAAAACGCTTTTTTACATTGATCTTGTTGTCGTTCTCCTTTAGCGACAAACTCATTAATACACGCAGAGACAAAGCGTTAATAGCTTGTTTCCACTGCCGCATATTGCCATTATAAACAATATCGCCCTTAACAGCTGTTGTGGCGGATGTAATTTCTCCGTTAGCTTCT
>JBQGEO010000187.1:0-5054 GCA_052039655.1 Pararcticibacter sp. | reverse complement strand
CTTTCTTCTGTTTCCGGCCACATCAGGAAGGTATCGCAATAGCGGGCACAGATATCTCTCGCTCCATCAGAGGTACCTCCGAAATAAAGCAGGGGGCCTCCGTTCTGCTGCCAGGGTTTTACCGGATCGGCTGGCAGCTTTACCTGGTACAGGTCGCCTTTAAAGTCGATATAGTCCTGCGTCCAGGCCTGTTTCAGTATTTCTATTGTTTCCGCACAACGCTGGTAGCGCAGCGCGGGATCTTCGCGAAGGCCGGGGAGGTCTGAATTAATGATGTTGATGGTGAGACGGCCTTTCAGCATATGATCAAGCGATGCAAGAGCCCTCGCCAGCATCGGGGGATAGACTTCCCCGGTCCGGATAGCAGCCAGCAGGTTAATCTTGCTGGTAAAGGGAGCCACTCCCGAGGCAAAAGTGAGGACATCCTGGCCCACAGTATAAGCACTCGGCAGAAGGATCTTACTGAAACCGAGCCGCTCGGCCGTGAGGGTAATGTCCCGGCAATGTTCAAAGCTGCTCCTTCGCTTTTCATCCAGAACCCCGAGATACTCCGTGTCTCCGCCAATGATATCGTTAAACCATGAAACTTCTGCTACCCGCTGAGCGGTTCTTACGTTAACCGGTATTATCTTATCTAACATATGATTAGTTTTTCCTGTAAATGGTCTTACCTTCCTTAATAGTTTCAAGCACTTCGATGTCACGGATCCTGGCAGGTTCAACTGAAAGCGGATCGTCTGAAAGGATGGCCAGATCGGCAAGCTTTCCTTTCTCTACGGAACCCTTGTCTTTCTCTTCATGATACTGCCAGGCTCCATTTATGGTGATAGCCCGCAGACCTTCTGTGACTGAGATACGCTCCTCTGCTCCAATAACCTGTCCTGACCTGGATAAACGGCTTACTGAGGTCCATAACAGAAATAGCGGATTGACCGGCGTTACGGGATAGTCGGTATGATTGGTGTATATAATTCCCTTTCTGCCTGCGCTATGAAGGGGACTTAAAAAGGCGGCACGTTCTCTGCCCAGGTTCTGCGTATGTACATCGCCCCAGAAAAAGGCATGATTGGTGAAGAACGAAGGGACCAGCCCCAGCTCTTTATACTGGTCCAGCTGGTCATCCCTTACAAACTGCGAATGGATGACCACCGTCCGGCGGCCGGCACTTCCTGAGTGAAGCTCCTTATTGGCATTTTTCACCGCTTCTATATACATATCGATGGCTCCGTCGCCATTACAATGGGTATACAGATGCAGGTTGTGACTGAAACATTTCAGCACCACTTCGTTGAATTTCTCCTGGGTGATGGTGGGAAAGCCGGTGCAGTGATCGTCACAACCGGGAACCGGTGTGAGGTAGGGCTTTGAGAAAAATGCTGTTTTCCCCTGCGGGGAACCATCTGACGATAATTTGATCCCGTCGAGCTTCAGGCGTTTGTTGTAAGAACCAAACTTATAGGCAGCCGGATCAGCAATAATCTTATCGAGCAGAACAAATGAAGGAAGGGCTACCACATCCAGGAAGAGCTTACCCTGGGAAGCAGCCTGCTTTAACAGGTCCAGGGATTCCTGGCTGGTGAAACCATCCTGTGCTGTTGTAATACCGAAACTGGCATAAAACACCTGCTGTCTCCTGATCTGATCCATTTGCTTTTCGGGAGAAGGCTTTTGCTTGTTCAGCTCTTTCATGACTAAAGCCTGGGCATTTTCCTGCAGCAGGCCGGCGGGTTCCGGGCTCCCGGGCTTACGGATAATCATCCCGCCCTCCGGATCTTTGGTAGCCGCTGTAATACCTGCGAGTTTGAGGGCGGCAGAATTAGCCACCAGCATGTGTCCGGAAATATGACCAAGCAGGACCGGGTTGTCCGGGAATGCCGCATCAAGATCTTCTTTCACAGGGTGTCTTTTCTCCGTCAGCTGATCCTGATCATAGCCATAGGCGGCAATCCATTGTCCCGCTTTTATCTTTCTTTCGTCCCTGAATTTCCTGACCTCCTCTACCAGCCCGGCTATTGAAGTGACTTTACCTACAGGCGGTGCTGCTATATTCACCAGGTCAAGTTGTCCTAAGCCCATAAAATGGCTGTGTCCGTCGATAAAGCCGGGGACAACTGTTTTCCCTTTCAAATCAATGACCACCGTAGACTTTCCTTTTAAGCGGCTTATCTGAGCCGTAGACCCTACTGCTTCGATCCTTCCATCCCGAATGGCCAGGGCCTGCACTATAGAATTGGATGAGTCGATGGTAAGGACATTTCCGTTTATAAAAATTTTGTCGGGAGCATGGGTTTGTGCACCCGATCCTTTCGAGATGGCAAGCGCCAGGGCTATTCCCCATGCCTTTTTAAGTACTGTATTCATTCTTAATTGCATTTGTATATATAAAGCGGATCCCGCTGGTTTTCAGGGCCGGAACATAGGCTTCATCTTTCTTATTGCTGATATTTAAAGATGGTTTTCCCCTCTTTGACCGTTTCCAGGACAGTGATATCTTTTATCCGGTCGGCGGGAACAGTCAGGGGATTATCGGAAAGGATCACCAGGTCTGCCAGCTTTCCTTTTTCTATACTTCCCTTCTCTTTCTCCTCAGAATACTGCCAGGCACCATTAATTGTAATAGCTTTTAGTCCCTCTGTCACCGTCAGCCTCTGATCAGGGCCGATTACCTGGCCTGAACGCGATTTCCTTGTAACGGAGGTCCACAGCAGGAATAGCTGGTTGATGGGCGTCACGCCGAAATCAGTGTGATTGGTGAACAGAACACCTTTCTCAAGGGCTGTTTTTGCCGGGCTGAGAAACCATGCACGCTCTTTCCCGAGATTACGTACATGCACATCTCCCCAGAAAAAGGCATGATTTGTAAAAAATGAAGGGATCATTCCGAGTTCCCGGTAACTGTCGAGCTGATCGGCCCTCACGAACTGTGAATGGATCACAACCGGTCTGAGTTCCTTGCTGTAACCGGGGAACCGGGTATTCGCATTCCTGACGGCCTGAATATACATATCAATAGAAGCATCTCCGTTGCAGTGTGTATAAACCTGGATCTTATGCTTAAAGCAATATACAAGCGCCTCGTTCAGCTTTTCCTGGGTGATGGTGGGGATCCCCGTACAATGGTCATTGCAACCGGGCACTTCAGTCAGGTAAGGGTTGCTGAAAAAAGCCGTTTTTCCCTGAGGTGAGCCATCCGTAAAAATCTTTGTTCCTTTAAGCTTCAAGTGATCCTGAAATTTATTGAACACATACTGAGAATCCGTCAGGATGCGGTCGAGGATCGCATAGGAAGGCAATGATTCGATATCAATGTAGAGCCGCTTCCTCCCGGCAGCCTCTTTCAGCAAGACAACTGAAGCGAGGCTCGAGCTGCCGTCCTGGGCTGTAGTGATGCCCTGGCTGGCGTAGAGAGCCTGCTGCTCGTCGAGCAACTTCAATTGTTCGTCTAAAGACAACTTTTCCCCTTCGCCCGTTTTCAGTACTGAGCGGGCCCGTTCAAGCAGGAGGCCTGTAGGTTCCCTGCTGCCTGCTTTCCTGACGATCTTTCCCCCCTGGGGGTCTTTCGTTGAGGCATTTACGCCAGATATTCTCAGGGCATAGGAGTTGGCAACCGACATATGGCCCGAGGTATGGGTAATAAGAACCGGATTATCGGGAAAGGCCGCATCCAGGTCCTCCTTAACGGGATGACGTCCTTCAGCCAACTGGTCAGGATCGTAGCCGCGGCCGGTGATCCACACCCCTGCCTTTATGTTCTTTTCTTGCTGAAACTTTTTCAGCGCATTTACAAGACCAGGAATAGACGTCACTTCTCCCACCGGGGGTGGCGACAGATCTGCTGTTTTTGAACGCCCCAGGCTCATAAAGTGGCTATGCCCGTCTATAAAGCCCGGAACTAACGCCTTTCCTTCCAGATCGGTCACAACGGTCTGCGAACCTTTCAGCTGCCCGATTGATCCGGAACTTCCCACTGCTATTATCCTGCCGTCTTTCACCGCCAGCGCTTCCGCTTCAGGATGAGACGAGTCCATGGTAATCACATGACCGTTTATATAGATCCTGTCAGCAACTTCCTGGTTATCTTCATGTTTTGCTTTCCTGAATGACACGCAAAGCAGCAACAAAGCAGCAGGTACAGTAAACCATATCGTTTTATTCATGCTCTCAGATATTTATGCTTTTATGGATTTGGTTGAATAAGCTTGTTTGTGCCGAGCTCATCTGCGGGAACCGGCCATATATAATTGCTTGCCGTGGGAGACACTGCCGCCACGGAGCCTATTCCGCCGGTTTTAGCCGGAAAAGGCTGAAGCCTCCGCTGCAAATCAGGGGTTCTGAACCCTTCCCCTAATAATTCGAGCCTTCGCTCTGTGAGGATGGTAGCGATGAGTGCTGTTTTCGTTGAGGTTGCCGCATCCGGAAAAGAATAAGCCGCATCAGATCGTTTTCTGACAGCATTCAGCAAGGCGGCCGCCCTGGTCAGGTCACCGGTTTCCGCCGCTGCCTCCGCATAGTTCAGCAATACCTCTGCATACCGGATCACGGGAATATAATCGGTAAACGGGGTGGTGATCTTTGGAAATTTCGACAGTACATTCAGCCCGTTCTTTAGCGTGATCAGGTTTCGCCTGGCGTCAGCAGAAGCGGAAGATGACAGCGCCGGGTTAGCGTAAATTCCCGATTGGTTTAATGAAATGATCACTGCTCCCAGGTAATTATGCGCAAGAGCACTTTGCGAATCCGGGGAATCTGTGGCATTGAAGGGAAGAAAGAAGATCGCTTCATTCCCGGTATAAGAACCAGAGAACACGGCAGCGATGTTGTTTTCAAGCCTGTGGGTAAGAGAACCCGCGGTATAGATATATGGCGCAACTGCGGGGACAAGCTTCGATGCTTCTGCGACCACCTTGCCATAGTCGGCTTTCGCCAGGTATACCCTGGTCTTTAAGGCAATGGCAGTCGCTTTATGAGCACGGGAAGCGTTGAGTGCTGCTGTACTGTATGCTGCGGGAAGCCCGGCTTCCGCCTCATCGAGATCTTTAATAACCTGGTTATAC
>JBQGEO010000186.1:0-4782 GCA_052039655.1 Pararcticibacter sp. | reverse complement strand
CGATGTAATATGGTCGTATCCCGGGGCGATGTCGGTAGTAAGCGGACCTAAAGTATAAAAAGGCGCCTCTGCACAATGCTTCAGCTGTTTGTCCATGTTTTCTTTGATCAGGTGCATAGGGATATGGCCGGGGCCCTCAATGATGGTTTGTACGTCATGCTTCCAGGCAATTTTGGTAAGTTCCCCCAGCGTCTCCAGTTCGGCAAACTGTGCTGCATCATTGGCATCCGCAATACTGCCGGGGCGCAGGCCGTCGCCCAGGGAGAAGGCTACGTCGTATGCCTTCATAATCTCGCAGATCTCTTCGAAATGGGTATATAAAAAGTTTTCCCGGTGGTGGGCCAGGCACCATTTTGCCATAATGGACCCTCCGCGCGATACGATCCCCGTCATACGCTTTGCCGTTAAAGGGATGTAGCGCAGCAGCACACCGGCATGAATGGTAAAATAATCTACCCCCTGTTCTGCCTGCTCAATCAGGGTATCCCTGAAAATTTCCCATGTCAGATCCTCTGCTTTGCCGTTCACCTTCTCCAGTGCCTGGTAAATGGGTACAGTGCCAATGGGAACCGGTGAGTTGCGGATAATCCATTCCCTTGTCTCATGTATATTTTTACCGGTAGACAGATCCATAATCGTATCAGCTCCCCACCGGCAGGCCCACACCGCTTTTCCCACCTCTTCTTCAATGCTCGAGGTGACCGCCGAGTTGCCAATATTCGCATTGATCTTTACCAGGAAATTGCGCCCGATGATCATCGGTTCGCTCTCAGGGTGATTAATGTTCGACGGAATGACGGCCCGGCCTGCCGCTACTTCCTGCCGCACAAATTCAGGAGTAATATACTCCTTGGGAGTATTAGCACCGAAGTTCTGGCCGGTATGCTGCTGACCAAGTGCCGCGTACTGGCCGTTCAGCTGTTCTTTGAGTAAGTCTGTACGCTGGTTTTCCCGGATGGCAATGTACTCCATTTCGGGAGTAATAATGCCTTTTTTCGCATAATGTAATTGAGAGACATTCATCCCCGTCCTGGCACGTAAAGGCGCACTCCTGTAAGCAAAACGTAAATGATCCAGGCCGGTATCGGCCAGACGCTCGCGGCCGTATTCAGATGATATAAGGGCAAGCCTGTCAACATCGCCGCGCTCCAGTATCCAGCTTTCACGCAGCCTTGGCAGGCCTTTCCTGACATCTATCTCAACATCCGGGTCAGTATAAGGCCCGCTGGTGTCGTAAACGATAACAGGTGCATTGGGCTCGGTTGCGCCGGATCGGCCATGCAGCTTAGTATCGCCGAGCGATATTTCGCGCATGGCAACACGGATAGGATGTAATTGCCCCTCTGCATAAATTTTGCGTGATGCCGGGAACGGTGTGGTCGTAATAACCTGTTCTGACGGAATTTTTTCAGTTTTCATAATGGCGCTATTTCGTGTAGTTTATCCTCCCTGGGTAGCTTTAATAATGATCATATTATCGCCGGGTTTAAGATGCAGGCTTTCCCATTGATTTTTAGGAACAATGCTTTCGCCTATAGCCACAGCCAGTCCCTGTAAAGGTCTTTGCAGGACATCACGGAGCAGCATTTGCACGGTGCAGTCATCCGGGACAATATAATTTTGATGATTAACGGTAACTTCCATTTTGTTGCGTTTTAAAAGCTAACTGTAGGAATGTCCCCGTATAAGAAAAGAAGAAACAATGCGAATAGCATTGCCATCACTTTTCCCTTCGCCGGCATTACCCGGATCAGGTTCAAAGGGTATTATCTCAGTCCGTTTAAAGGACACCCCTAAAGTCACCGTAAAGGTAAAAGAATTTATTTGGTAATTGCAACCATACCCTGCAAACTAAAATTTGCAGCCACTGCCCGGTCAGGTTATTTTGAAGAAAGGAGTACCAATATCACGGCAATAATAGCCGGTAAAGCCTGCGTGAAGAAAATTTTCCGGGAAGACACCAGTGCGCCGTAAACACCCGCAGTGATCACGCAACCCAGAAAGAACAGTGTGATGTTCTTTTGCCACACCTCATCAGTGATCAAAAAGCTCCAGATCAGGCCCGCAGCCAGGAAACCATTGTATAAGCCCTGGTTAGCAGCCAAACCCCGGGTCGGTTTAAACAACTCCTCCGGCAAAGCCCCTTTAAAGACGCGTTTTCCGGTAGTTTCCCACGCAAACATTTCCATCCATAAAATGAACAGGTGCTCTATTGCCACTATTGCTACAAATATTTTTGCCACGATGAATACAAGCTGATCCATAAGATTTGATTAGTAAATTGATCATTATTTCTGAGCAGGGAGCTTGTAGCTCCCAATGCGGTTTGCCTCCCCCCGAATAACAATCGAGTTCGCTTTATCCGATATATGGTGAACCAGCTGATCCAGCTCCCTGCACGAATAAATCATTGCTTTCATTAGTTCTGCTGTTTCATCCCCGCTTAAGTCCGGCCCTGTTATCAGATTCAGTATTCCCATAATACGCGAAAGAGGTGCTCTGACATGGTGAGACTGAACATAGGCAATCTCGATAAGCTGCTGGTTTTGCTTTTCGATCTCGTTAATATATTCTTTTTCCTTTGTCATGTCCCGTGTCACCTTCGAGAACCCAATGACTTCTCCTGCAGAATCATGCAGCGCTGTAATAACAACAAATGCCATAAAGCGGCTGCCATCTTTCCTGACTCTCAGGCCGCTGTCAATCGCTTTCCCCATTTCGGCCGCCATCCTCAGCAAGGTTGCCGGCTTGCCTGCAATCTGATCCTCTGCCGTATAAAACACTGAATGATTTATTCCAATGATCTCACTGGCCCGGTAACCTTTAATCTTTTCAGCCCCCAGGTTCCAGTTTTGAATATTCCCCTCAAAGTCAAGCAGCAGGATGACGTAGTCTTCCACTTCATCCACCATCTTTTTATATTGTTCCCTGGTCCGTCGGAGTTTTTCCCGGCCCTGTATTTCTCTTTCCACCCAGTTTGAAACATCTTCCAGCGTTCCGCATAAGCTTGAACGCCCCTGCTGATTCACCGGATTTGCCCGGGCCAGGCACCAATGCCCGCTTTCTGTGCGAAACACAACGTCAAACTTTTTCCGTTCCCCTGTGGCAGCTATAAGCTGTTCTTCTACAACCTGCCGGTAGTCGGCGTGAACCGCCTTAAAAAAATCACCGGTATCCTTTCTGATCTTATCCGCACTCAGCTCGGTAAGCACACTGCTGAGGCTTTTGCTCAGAAAATCAAATGAGATATTCTTTCCTTGGTCAACAGAGAGCTGAAATAAAGCGACGGGAGAGTTTTCACTGATATACTCTAGCTGCTGTTCAATCTCGTCTCTTTCCTGTTTAAGTTTCAGGGCTGTTTTTCTGGCTTCTATCACATTCATTACCCTTGCGCCGAGCAATGTCAGCATTTTCAGTTCATACGGGTTCACCTCCCGGGGAATCCGGTCGACTACGCACAATGAGCCCAGAAGATAGCCATTTGCGGAAAGAAGAGGGACTCCTGCAAAAAAGCGTACATGAGGCTTGTTTAGCACCCAGTAATTGTCTTTGAACTGTTCATCCGTGCTGGCATCTGTGACAATCAGCGGAGCGGCAGGATTATCCAGCATTTTCGTACAGAAAGAATGTTCAGCGGGACTATGCCGGGCCTGCATGCCGTACCGGGCTTTGAACCAGGTCCGGTCTGATCCGATGATGGTGATAAGGGCGATCGGAGTATCAAAGAATTTGGCCACCAGGCTAACGATCCCATCAAACTCCTTATCGGGAGCCGATCCGAGAATGTGATATGATTCCAGCTCTTTAAGCCTTAAGTTTTCTTCAGCCCTTTTCATACAATAACCGTCTTAGATCCCAGCCGGACAGTTTATAAAGGTTACAAAAAACAATCTTCCGGCAATGACACGCAACCTGAATTTTTAAGTAAATATAAAGAAGAAATAGATTCGCTTTTACAAAATCTTTAATCCTAATAGTTTTATTTCCCCGGATATCTTTGGATTTTTTAACAGAATACCGCTTGTCTGTTTATCAAACCCGCCATAAATCAACATACGTGCTAGTTTAGTCAACATCTGTATTACCTCCGGAGATACAAGTAGCTTTAAATTTGTCCTCAAAATATGCAGGCCGCCTGGTGAAAGTTAAACAAGAAAGGAGCCTGCTAGCACAGCTGTATCTTCTAAAAAACCAATAAATAACCCGAAATAAATTCTAATAGGATGAGAAAAACCAAACACATACTGGCACTGATCTTACTGTTTGCAACCGGGGCAAAAGCCCAGGATTATCAAAAAACGACTTTAGGCGTAAAAGTGCAGGCCGGATCAACCGATGTCGAGATCCAGTTCTTTGACCCGTTCACCGTAAGGGTACTCAAGTCGCCTCTCGGAAAAACCTTCAAAAAAGAAAGTTTATCTGTGATAAAAAAGCCGCAGGCTATCAAACTGGTGCTTAGCCGGAGCGGAAACATCCTTTCGTTAAAAAGCGGAAAGCTGACAGTCGGAGTAGATATGAAATCGGGGGCAATAGCATATTCAACCTCCGCCGGGCAGGCACTGCTGGCTGAAAAAGAAGAGGGGGCCTCCTTTATTCCCTTTGATGACGCAGGCAATCCAACCTACACCGTGACACAATCATTTAGCCTGGACAAAGAAGAGTCCATATATGGACTAGGTCAGCAGCAGCGCGGCAAATTATCACTCCGCGATGCAAAGATCAACATGGTTCAGGGAAACACCGACGACTTTGTGCCTTTCCTTGTTTCTAATAAAGGCTACG
>JBQGEO010000185.1:0-1526 GCA_052039655.1 Pararcticibacter sp. | reverse complement strand
GAAGGGATAGAGGGAGATCGGGTTTACAGGGAGGTCACAGGGCCGAGATGTAAGGGGCATCCTCTGGCTGTGGCTTTGGAGAAAGAATGTATCTGAAAACGGGTTAATATCGGGAAGCGGGTATTAAGGTATTGTGTCTGGAGCAATCCGCGGCGTACTATACTTCAGCAATGTACCCCCCAAGGAGCTTATGTTGCACCGCATAGAGTAGTTCGGTTTACGAAGAGATGGAAAACCAGGCAAGACAATGGGGGCATGTGCATTCCCGGCAGCATACTCTGCGAAGAATTTTATATGTTTGCTGCTTTAGGAAAAGCATGAAAAGAATTACTTCAACATTCATAACGATGAGCATCCTGAGCCTCTGCTCTTGTTCCGTTGTGACACAACAAAAGCCTGATGCATCCGCTCTCACCAGAGATGGGAAGCTGTGGTCGAGCCTATGGCAACAGCAGGCGGCTGAATACAAAGCACTGTGCTACCAGGCTTACAACTCGGCAAGGATACAGTTAGATGAAGTTTTGAAGAATCCCGCGCCGAAACCTCTGGCCGTTGTTACAGACATTGACGAAACTGTTCTCGACAACAGCCCGAACGCTGTCAGCCAGGCCCTGAAAGGCAGGGATTTCGAACAGAGTGCATGGTATGACTGGACAAACAAAGCTGCCTGCGATACTGTCCCCGGCTCGGCTTCATTTTTTAAATATGCAGCATCTAAGGGGGTGACCGTCTTTTATGTAACCAACAGGGATGAACAGGAAAGGGAAGCGACCCTGAGGAACCTTGAAAAATATGGATTCCCTTTTTCAGATAATGAACATCTGCTTTTAAAGCAAACAACTTCAGGAAAAGAACCCCGCAGAAAAGATATCGGCAGGACCCATGAAATTATCATGCTGATAGGCGATAATCTGAGTGATTTTTCTTCAGTATTTGATAAGCTTCCAATGGAAAAGAGAGAAGCTGTGACACATGAAAACAGTAAGGAGTTTGGAAGAAGGTTTATCGTTTTGCCGAACGCATCGTATGGCGACTGGGAGAATTCTTTGTTTAAATATAATTACAAATTAAATCAGCAGGAGAAAGAGAAAATCATCCTGGATATCTTAAAGAAAGAATGAGATCTGTTCTCATTCTTTCCTCTTGTTTATACTCCTAGTGTTTTTTCCACATCGTCAGATGCTCCCGGAAACATCCCTGATCTTGGACTGACGACCTGTCTTCCTTTCTCAGCCAATTCTTCGGCTTTCTCTTTGGAAGAATCGTAAAGATCCTTGAACCAGCCCGTTAATCCCTCCCTGTTTTCTTCACCACTCTCAGGAGAAAATAAAAGTCCTACCACTGCCCCAACTGCTACCCCCGCAAGTAATGCTGCTATAATTTTTGATTGATTACTCATATTTGATGTACCATTTGTTTATGTTGTTGTAAGTATAACAAAAACTATAGTGAAGTGTTGATTTTTTTGAAATATTGGCTGTTTGTTATTTATCGCGGCTTATTTTCTTTGCTGATATATGCACTCC
>JBQGEO010000184.1:0-4322 GCA_052039655.1 Pararcticibacter sp. | reverse complement strand
TGCCATGAGCTGGACCGGTCCCAGGATCAATGTGATAGGCGTTTGTCTCTCGTGCGCGATGTTGGTAAAAAACTCAATCTTAGCCTGGTCTCTCTCTGTCTCTGTTTCGTGTTCAAATAGTTTCAGCTTATTCAGGTTTTTACGTTCAATATAACGATGGTAGTAACGCACAGACCAGAACAGGCAGAATCCCAATATAAGTAAGTAGAAGAAGTAAGCGGCATTGGTTTCCCAGAAGGGGGGAAGGATCTTAATGTAAAGACGACGCTCCTGGCCAGTCCAGCTCCCTACATTACTCTTTGCCCTCACGATAAAAGTATAGTTCCCTGCTGACAGGTCTGTAAAATAGGCTTTACGGTTCCTGCTGAGATATGTACGGTTTTTATCAAGTCCCTGCATTAAAAATTCATACCGGGTAACTTCAGGAGATGAATAGTTCAGCGCAGCAAATTCAATGCTGAAATTATTCTGATCGTAGGGAAGAACGATGGTATCGGTATACAGGATAGATTTATTAAGCGGACTATCTTCTGTGTTGGGAGCCACCTCTTTATTATTGATCTGGAACCCTGTGATATACGTGGGCGGTCCTTGTTCTTTTCGTTCAAAATCTTTCGGATTAAAAGCGATCATCCCCTTTACCGACCCGAAATACATTTTGCCGTTGCTGTCTTTATATGCAGAATTGAAATTGAACTGATCGGTGATCAATCCATTGGATTTCGTATAAACTTTAAACGTTTCCGTCCGGAGGTCCATACAGATCAGCCCTTTGAGCGAACTGATCCAGAGATGCTTGGAATCATCTTCCAGCATCCGGAATAAGATGTTGGTGGGTAGGCCTGTTTCGGTGTTGAATTTTTTTATTGTTTTCCTGTCAGGGCTTAACCTGATTAATCCTCCTCCCTCGGTTGTAAACCACATAGCATGATCGCTGTCTTCCAGGATACCGTATACAGCGAATTCATTTATAATCTTATTATTGACGGTATCTCCGAAGCGAATATTTCCATGTGCACCAGTCCTAGGATTATAATAGAATGCACCACGGACCACGCTGCCTGTCCATATGTTTCCTTTACTGTCTTCTTTGATGTCAAAGACATAAGAATTGAGAGGTATTTCAGGAATGCGGGTAAACGTTTTACTTTTTCTGTTATACGAAAACAGGCCCGACCTGTTATAGGCTGTGCCGATAAGTAAGGTGCTGTCTCTGGTGAGATAAATGGAGAGAACAAAGTCACTTGCTTTGTCGTCTTTTTCACCGATAAGTCTGAACCGGTCTGTTACCTGTCCGGTGCGTATGTTCATTATTTCCAGTCCCTTAAAAAAGGGGCCAATAAACAGCTGGTCTCCCAGGGCCAGTAGGCCGTGTATATTAGGATAAGATATATCGCCTTTTTTTCCGGTCGACGTATAGTTCGTGAATTTTCCTGTTCGGAGGTTAAGCTTATTAAGCCCCGCATCTTCAGTACCGATCCATAAATTGCCCCTGTTATCCGGGCAAATTTCCCGGACTGCATAGCCGGATATGGAATTAGTGCCCGGCACCGGGTAATATTTCTCGAACCGCGCATTTTCCTTTGAATAATAATTTAAACCGCCAAAGAAGGTACCAGCCCACATACCGCCCCGGTTGTCCCTGTAAACTGCATAAACGGCGTTATCCGCAATAGAATAAGGATCGCTCGCCCGGTTCCGCAAGCTTATACTGGTATTAGTTGCAATGTTATAGATATAAATCCCTGACTCGGTAGCTATCCAGTACTCATCTTTGCCGCCGGCTGTGATATCACGGACATATACATCATTGTTGTCCCGCGTGCGCAATGGAAGCGTCCTGACTTCGCCCGTTTTGATATTGTAGCTTTTCAGCCCCTGTTTAAAACATCCAATCAACACCGTGTTGTCGTCGACCGGAAGGATTTTGCTGATAGAACGTGAGTTGGCCGGACTGTTCGGATCGCTGATCCGGACCTTTTTGATGAGCTTAATCTGAGGAGTATAGATGCTGATGACACCATCATCATCACCCACCCACAGGTTTTTTCTGCTGTCAAAGGCGATACGCGAGGCGCGGATCCTGAGATCTTCTACCTTCTTCTCTTTCTGATTATACCTGTAAATGGTTGCATTTGCCAGATACCACAAGTTGTTTTCGCTGTCAACCAAAAGGCGGAGTATAAAAGTCTGGAACGCCTTTTCCAGTGGAGTGAAGGTTTCAAGGTAAGGATTAAACATGAAGAGTCCTTTACCCGTCCCTATCCACAGCATCCCGTTTTTATCTTCTGCAATAGTGGTTATGACATTGTTGCCGATATTGCCGAATTTGTTCTTTTTGTCTTTAAACGTTTTAAATGTATAGCCATCAAAACGGTTCAGCCCGCCCCGTGTACTCACCCATATCAATCCTTTCTTGTCCTGTATAATAGAGGTGACCGAATTGTGTGCTAACCCGTCGTCAGCCTGATAATGTTTGAAATAGTAAGACTGCCCTTTGCATGTAAGAGCTGCAAAAAGAATGATTGCCGGGCAAAGAAAAAGTAAAAAAAGAAACCGCATGAGTTATACGAATATCAAAGATAAATAAATAGGCCGGTTTGTTGCCGTTCTTTAGCTGGCAGCTATAAATACCCAAAGCATTATAAGTGGCTTATCGTGACTTATTCGTCTTTTCTGTAAGTTAATTTGAGACGAATCGACAAAAATATGAACAGAATATAAACGCACTATTCCTTTAATTTGATATGCAATTAACCATATTTATAAACCGTGCCGCAAATGATCGTTTTCCTGTAATCCGTATTTTTTGCCGGTGCACAAAGTTTTCTTATGAAAGAAAGATCTTTTACCGCAATCCTTGCAGCCTTTCTTATTTTAACAGCTGCTTGCCAAAAAGAAACGTTAAAAGGTGTGAATGATTCAGGTGAAGGGGGAACCAAAAAGAACGGTGCCAAAACAAGTGATGCACCGCCATTAGGCACACTTATAGACGGTGCAGTTTATCGCATCAGGGGAGTGTCATCCTTACCAGGCGGACCGGTAGTAGAGGTAACCGGTAATTCCACTGCCGAAAATGCAAAAATCCAGCAATGGGGATGGTTCCCTAACAATGGACAGAGATGGAAGCTTGTGAAAGTCGACGCTACGTATTATAAACTGATCAATGTGACCAGTAATAAATGCCTCGAGTCTCCTTCAGCTACCTCGGGTGATATTTTGCAGCAGGCAACTGACGACGGCTCTGACTCGCAGCTCTGGACAATTGCTTATTCCTCCGGCAGTAAAAATCTTTACTCTCTTACTAACAAAGCTACCGGTATGAAAATGGCAGTGGATCCCGGCGATAGTGTCCCTGGCAGGAAAATAAGGCAGCGATCCACCATAAGTGGCACTCAGGATTTATTTAATTTCCATAACGTTAACTTTCAGAATCCGCTGATCAATGCAAGCAGGGCAGATCCTTATGTTGCACAGAAGGACGGTAACTACTATTTCATGTATACCCGTGGCAGTAATTTAGCTATCAGAAAGACCACTTCCATGTCTTTACTGGCCAATGCAACGGATGTAGTAGTATTTACGCCACCTTCAGGCACGGATCATTCTTCCAATCTCTGGGCGCCCGAGCTGCATTTCCTTTCAGGCAAGTGGTATATCTATTTTGCTGCAAATGATGGAAACGGAGATAACCACCGTATGTTCGTACTCGAAAATTCCAATTCAGATCCGACTACTGGTACCTGGACGTTCAAGGGTAAAATTACTGACCCGAGTGACCAATGGGCAATTGACGGTTCTGTGCTGACCGTAGGCTCATCCAATTACTTCATTTGGTCTGGCTGGGAAAGCGTTGCCTCCAGGTACAAGCAATATATTTATCTGGCCCCCATGTCGAACCCATGGACGATAAGCGGTCCGAGAGTGAAGATCTCTTCTCCAACCAATACCTGGGAAAAGCATGAACCCAGCTCAATAGGGGCGGGAGTGAATGAAGGTCCCATTATGCTGCAGAAAGATGCCAGCAGTCCTGTATTTGTGATATTTTCCGCGAGCCGCTATACCAGTGACAACTATTGCCTGGCTCAAATTCAGCTGAAGGCCGGCGGAGATCCAACCGTGGCGGCTGACTGGATAAATAAAAAGCAGGTATTTGTGCGAAACGATGCTAATTCAGTCTATGGTCCCGGCCATAATGGCTTCTTCACCAGCAGTTACACCGATCCCAATGGAGTATCCAAAACCGAAAACTGGTTTATTTATCATGCGCGCAGTGCTCCGAATAACACCGGGTCAAGGACGCCAAGGATGCAAAAGCTGAC
>JBQGEO010000183.1:0-2200 GCA_052039655.1 Pararcticibacter sp. | reverse complement strand
CCTTTCACTGGTCCCGCATTCAGAATACCAAGAAAAAAAAGGAAAAGAAAGTATCGCAACAACCTCATATATAAGCGTTGTTTTATTATTTATAAGCTTTGTTAATTATTTTACAGGAACACTGAACTCTACTTCCTCCGGGGGAAGGCACTGATGGTCATCACACACCATATATTCAAGCTTTCCTTTTACCGTTGCCTGTGCAGCTTTCAAAACAACACGCTGCTGGAAAACAACAGATTTCTCGAAATAGCTTACGTTCATATTGAAGGTCTTTTCGAATTTACTTATCGGCTTAGGTTCTATCGTTTTACCTTTTAGAGTATAGGCTTTCGCCGGAGGGAACGTAAAGGTGGTAGCAACCGGTCCGCCTTCACCTACATTCTGAGAATAGATGTGCCAGCCATCATCAATGGTTGCTTTAATTAAAATTACAGCCTCAGTTTTGCTTAGCCGCTTGGCAGCATACGACCATTTTACGGGTTTCAATATCTGAGCCTGAAGCGCCGCAGTACAAAAAAACAAAGTGAGTGTAAATAAGACGATCTTTTTCATTTTAATTGTATTCATATAGAACAAGTACAAATATGCGTGTTTTAAATTTCCCTTTCATGCCCGCCGGGCAGAATAGTTGTTTTATTACCGTTTGAAAACATAATGCAAAACCGTCGGGCTTAAAATTCTGTTAATAGAGATATTGTAAAACAAAATATGCGAAACTGTACCTGCAAGAGCACACGCCGGTCAGTCTTCCCCTTGTAATAAACAGTATGACGGCTGCAAAAACAACACTTAGTAAACGCCTTTTTGTGGTTTATAGTACATGTGATATTTTTACAGCCTTATATATGTATACAAAAGAACAGGCTTCACAATTAAAACAATCTTTCTGGACAACATTCGGCCAGTATATGAGACCGGTGCTGTCATCAGAGGGAATGAGGATCAATTGGATCAATTATAAAACCGGTATCCGGTATATCTCATTCAAAACACAGGCTGGTAAAGACAAAGCATCGATAGCAATTGAAATAGCCCATCCCGACGAGGGCATTCAGGAGTTGTTTTTTGAACAGTTCAAAGAATTAAAGAGTCTCCTGCATTCTTCTCTGAATGAAGAATGGGATTGGGTGCTTCATACAAAAGATGAAAACAATAAAACTGTAAGCAGGATCTATAAAGAACTCGATCAAAGTAATGTGTACAATGAGAAAGACTGGCCTTCGCTCATTTCTTTCTTCAAACCGCGCCTTATTGCTTTAGATCAGTTTTGGTCGGATGCTAAAGATATTTTTGATTCACTAAAATAAGAATCCCTGATTAACCAAGCGGCTTATGAACATTGAATGCTTTAGAGAAGGAAACCTGATTAAAGTTTACCCTGAAGGACACCAGGAAGGCTTACTTGCAATTAAAGAAATATTGGGGTCTTCCTTTATTTGTGAAATGATCAGCCCCAGGCCGGGCTATCTGTTCAGGACGAAGCATTCAGAGATGAATCCCATCCCGCTCACTGAAGACTGGCTGCTTTATGCAGGATACATGAAAGAGGAGGGCGACGGAACGTGGACAGATGACCTGGGAACTGTTAGTTTCCTGTGGTCGGACAATAAAGGAACGTTTCAGAACCATGATTCACAACCGGTTGGCTATGTACATGAATTTCAGAACGAATATGAACGGCTAACCGGGGAAAAAATATTTTTTGCAGTATGACAGAACAACACATGAAACCCATAGTGCACATTGAGTACTGCCCCAAGTGCGGCTGGCTCCTGAGAGCAGCCTATATGGCACAGGAAATTCTCACTACATTTGAAGACGAGTTGGGAGGTGTGCTGCTCCTGCCTTCTGAAGTTAGCGGTACTTACCAGATCAGGATAAATGGCTCAATACTTTTTGACAGAAAGGCGGAAGGAAGATTTCCCGAAATCAAGGAACTAAAACAACTGGTCCGCGATGTGGCGGCTCCCGGCAAAAGTCTGGGACACTCCGACAAAAGAACCTAGCACCGGATGCGGATGTTTACTTCCCGAAAACAAAACCGTTTGTCTGAAAGTTCTTATTACGAACAAATTCAACAAACACCCATGACAAAACTTACAGCCCCAACGGTCGAAGGACAACTGGAAGAAATAGAGTTTATCAAGAAAGCAAGGGAACTGGCGGGTAAGATCGGTGAGATAAAGATTGCAATGCT
>JBQGEO010000182.1:0-2891 GCA_052039655.1 Pararcticibacter sp. | reverse complement strand
TTAGTCTGGTATGGACGTAAGTTCAAGAAGAAAGGCAAACGCGGAGAACATAAGAGAGGAGCTTCCGTACAGAAGGCAGAGCAGGCCTTAATCATGAATCCTTGCTGAATATCCGCTATCTTCGCCTTCAAAATAAAAGAAGCTACCTCCCGCATTTGCTTGAAACAAACATAGGAGACAGCTTCTTTTTATTGTTAATCTTAATCGTTTTGCGAGCGTCTACTTACTCACAGCAGCAAGCTCTTCAGCCATAGCAGCCCCTATTTCAGCAGGAGACTCTACCACCCTGATCCCGCACTCACGCATGATCTGCATCTTCGCAGCGGCGGTATCATCTGCACCACCCACTATCGCTCCGGCATGACCCATCCGGCGGCCTGCAGGCGCAGTCTGGCCAGCAATAAAGCCAACTACCGGCTTAGTGCCGTTTTCTTTGATCCAGCGTGCCGCTTCAGCTTCCATGCCTCCGCCGATTTCGCCGATCATCACGATTCCCTCAGTTTCAGGATCGTTCATCAATAGTTTAACCGCTTCAACGGTTGGTGTACCGATGATAGGATCCCCGCCAATCCCAATGGCTGTGGTTATTCCAAGACCTGCCTTTACCACCTGGTCAACCGCCTCATAGGTAAGAGTTCCCGATTTGGAAACGATACCCACAGATCCTTTTTTGAAGATAAAGCCCGGCATAATGCCGATCTTGGCTTCGTCAGCTGTAATGATCCCCGGGCAGTTGGGGCCAATCAGTGTGCAGTCGTGATCTTTTATGTATTCCTTCACCACGATCATGTCCTTGGTTGGAATACCTTCTGTAATACAAACGATTACTTTGATCCCTGCGTCTGCAGCTTCCATGATAGCATCAGCAGCAAATGCAGGAGGTACAAAAATGATGGAGACGTCAGCACCTGTTTTATCTACAGCATCTTTCACTGTATTGAAAACCGGCCTGTCAAGGTGTGTTTGTCCCCCTTTTCCGGGAGTCACACCGCCCACTAGCTGAGTTCCGTACTCAATCATCTGGGAGGCATGGTAGGTACCCTCGTTTCCGGTAAAGCCCTGAACAATAACTTTCGAATTTTTATTTACTAATACACTCATTGAACGGAATTTAAGATATGCAAAGCTATAAGAATAGGCCTAAACGCCAAACCTTTTTATCATCCTGCGGTCGATTTTTCAATCCCTGACGAGTTAAACTGAAGATCGAACAGACGTTTGTAATAACCGTTCTGCTGCAGTAATTGTTGGTGAGAACCCATCTCTTTTATTTCTCCTTTATCAAGAACGATGATCTTGTCGGCGTTCTGAATCGTCGAGAGACGATGTGCAATAACGATGGATGTCCGGCCCTTCATGAGCTTTTGTAAAGTCTGCTGAATAAGGATTTCCGTCTCAGTATCTACCGAGGATGTAGCTTCATCAAGCACCAGGATGCTTGGATTGTATACCATCGCCCTTATAAAGGAAATAAGCTGTGCCTGCCCTGCCGAGAGGGTCGCTCCCCTTTCCATCACATCGTAGTCGTATCCGCCGGGCAACTTGCTGATAAACTCGTCTGCTCCCGCTTCCTTCGCCGCTGCTTCCACCGCCTCACGACTGATTTTGGTATTGTTGAGGGTGATATTGTTCGCTATCGAGTCAGAGAAGAGGAACACATCCTGTATCACGGTACCTATTTGCGACCGCAGGTAACCAAGATCATAGTCCCTGATGTTTTTTCCATCAATTTCTATGCTTCCCCTGCCAATCTGATAAAACCTGTTAAGAATGTTTATCACCGACGATTTACCCGCTCCGGTAGCACCCACCAGGGCAAGGGTTTGTCCGGGCTCTACTTCGAAATTGATGTTCTTCAGCACCCATTGATCGTCGTTGTACGCAAACCACACATCTTTAAAAGATATCGCTCCCCTGATCCTTTCCCCTTTCAAAGTCCCCTTATTTTCCTCCTCATCATGTGTGTCGAGGACGGTAAAGATCCTGTCGGCTCCAACCATACCCATCTGGAGCGTATTGAATTTATCAGCCAGTTCACGGATAGGTCTGAACATCATGTTGATATACATGATAAAAGCCATAATCACACCGGGAGAGGTGTCATGGTCAATAATAGATTTAGAGCCATACCACACCAGGAGACCAATTGAGAAGGCCGAGATAATTTCTACAACCGGAAAGAAGATAGAATAATACCAGTTAGACCGGATATTGGCATCGCGATGGCGGGCATTGATCTGTTTAAACTTATGCATCTCCTGGTTTTCGCGTGCAAAATATTGAGTAATGCTCATGCCGGTGATATGCTCCTGGAGAAACGTATTCAAGAGTCCCACCTGTGTCCTCACTTCCTGAAATGCTGATTTGATGGCCTCCTTAAATACGTAGGATGCAAAAACAAGAAGCGGCATCGGGATTAACACAATGAGGGTCAGCTTCCAGTCGGAATACAGCATCACAGCCAGGATGGTGATCAGTTGTAAAATATCGCCGGCAATCATGATCAGGCCTTCCGAGAATATGTCCGCAATCGTTTCAAGGTCCGAGACCGTCCGGGTGATCAGCTGTCCTATGGGCGTCTTGTCAAAAAAACGAAGTTTCAGGGAACCTATATGGTTGAAAACATTAATCCGAAGATCGCGGATGGTTGACTGTCCAAGGGTGTTGGTCAGGTAAGTATGGTAATACTGTATAACAGACTGGAGAAACAAAAGAACCAGCATAATCAGGGTCATGTTGATTAAGCCTTCTTTGTTGTTATTCAGAATGTATTTATCTACCGTATACTCAATAAGCAAAGGCCGTAAAGGGGCTATCGCCGCGAGAGCCACAGTCAGGATCATCGACCAGATAAAGATGGTTTTATAAGGTTTCACATACCTGAAAACGCG
>JBQGEO010000181.1:0-7141 GCA_052039655.1 Pararcticibacter sp. | reverse complement strand
GTTATATGCTGTATTTAAGGAACGCAAATGTCGGTTTTGTTCCTGTTAAATTACCATTTTTTAGGGATAAAAACGGTATAGGGCCTCATATTTAGTTTTCAGAAAAACTCGTGGCATGGTATCGCTGTCGTGCGAACTTTTCAGGACCGGTCTCACGGAAGTGTGTTTGTTTTTTTTATTTGTCGTTGGGTGGGTTTTCCTGACGGCTGCCGGGTGATTGTTTTTGTTTCATCCCGAAACAAGGCATTTTTCAGGGCCTGCTTTTTCAGGTACTAAAGAAGGTGTTTCAATGGCCGCTCTTCGGGCGATGCTGAGAAAAGTTTTTAGGAGGCGGATGGATGAAAGGAGAAGGAAGAAGGAACGTTTTTGTTTAATGACGATCTGTCATTGTGTAGTTTGAATTAGTTGCTTCAGGAAAAGTTTTTTGCTGTCTCAAGACCGGGTGGAAAGGCCGGTAAAAAAGTGTCCCTGCTTGTATTGGCTTGTTTTGCCAAGGGCTGTAAAGCACAAAAGCGACATCATGTGATGGCGCTTTTGTGCTTTACTATCGGTAAACTTAGTGTTGTATATTCGCCTCCCCTACCCCGCCAGTGCATGGCGGCTTACCTTTCCTTTTATTACCCTGTTCCTGAGATACGAATAGAGAAAAATCGAACCCAGTATGATCAGTGTTCCGGCATAAAAGCCTGCCGTCATGTGCTCTCTTTTTCCGAAGAAAAGGAAGGCCAAAATGATGCCATAGACGGGCTCGAGGTTCGTGATCAGCGCCACCCTGAATGCAGATAATTCTTTCATCACTGAGACGCCTGCGACGTACGCAACGGAGGTGCAGACGGTGCCTAAAATGACGAGATAAATGGTGTCGGAAACGTGCAGTTTCATCGATGAATTTAAGCCTCCGGAGAACAACAGAAAGAGCGAAATCCAGAACCATGCCCCGGTCATTTCATAGAAACTTATCAGCTGTGGGGGATGCTTTTTTACCTGCCTCGAATTGATGATTGAGAAGAGGCTGGCACAGAAAGCACATAGCAATCCGAAGCTGATTCCAAGGGTGTAACGGGACTCGAATTTAAAGATCATGAAGATCCCCGTGATGATAGTAAGACCAATAAAGATCTCGAGTTTTGAGACTTTTTTCCGGTTGATCAGGGGTTCGAGAATAGCCGTAAAAAGAGTGACCGAGGAAAGACAGACCAGGGCTACGGAAACCGTGGATGACTTAATTGACTGGAAGAAAAAGATCCAGTGGGCTCCTACAATTGCACCTGTCAGCACGAACTTTATGACCGCATTGCGATCAGCTTTCAGAGGTGTTTTGGTTGCTTTAAAATAGACGAACAATGTAAGAAAAGCGATCAGTACCCGGTACCAAACGAGATGGACGGAAGACACAGTGATCAGGTTACCTAAGATGCCGGTAAATCCCCAGATCACTACCGTCCCATGCATTACCAGCAAATTGCGGTTTGAAGAAATATATTTAGACATTATTTTATTTGGGCGCTTTAATCATTAAATAAACACCGAGCGCGCCGAACAGGATATTTGGAATAAAAACAGCTACAATAGGAGGTAATCCTCCTTTAAGCGAGAACATAGTTGAAAACTGTATGGATACAATATAAGCGAAGCTCAGGAAGATGCCGATACCCAGGGGGAGCCCGACACCGCCGCGCACCTTTCTGGAGGACAGGGAGACTCCCATCAGCGTTAAAACGAATGCTGAAAGGGGGTATACAAAGCGCTTGTACTTCTCAAGTTCGAGAAGCTGCATGACCCCAGTCCCCCTTGTTTTTTCTTTTTCAATACGGATGCCCAATTCGCGGGTACTCATAGCCGAATAGATATTGTCGTATACCTGGAAGTCTACCGGCCTCATATCCAGGGTGGTGTCTTTCCTTGTGCCTTTTGTCATTTTCTCCTTCAGTCCGTTCACTTCTCTGATTGTGTAGTTCTCAATGTTCCATTTTCTTTTAATGGAATCCCACACGATACGGTCGGCCATCAGTTTTTCCACCAGCTGGTCTCCGTTGAATTTTTCCAGTATAAACGTATACCCCACCTTCTGTATATTATCGAAGTTCCGGATATATACATAGGTGTTTTTATCTATCTGCATGTGAGTCTGCGACTTTGAATTGTCAGACTTGGGGCTGATATAGACATTTTCGAAGTCTATCATCAGTTTGTTGGTAAAAGGAATAATGTAAATATTGCCGATAAGGGTAACGAAGAATATGAGGAAAGAGGAAACGAAATAGGGCCATAAAAAGCGCTTAAAGCTAACTCCTCCGCTTAGGATCGGCACAATTTCAGTCTGATCGGCCATTTTTGCGGTGAAGAAGATGACCGCAATGAAGTTCACCAGTGGTGAAAGAAAGTTGAGATAGAATGGAATAAAGCCTGCATAGTACTGAAAAATAATCTTCGAAAGGGGAGCCGAACGCTTCAGAAAGTCATCAAGCTTCTCGGAAACATCGAAAATTACAATCACAACGGTAAATATGGCGCAGGTAAATAAAAAGGTACCGAGGTACTTTTTTATGATGTACCAGTCTATAATTTTGATATATCTGTTCAGCATCTTTATTATAAACGTTGAGAAAGCTGTTTTATCATTTTATTTTTCCACTCGTAGAATTCACCGGAAATGATTTTTTCCCTTGCCTGGGTTACCAGCCAGAGGTAGAAGTGGAGGTTGTGTAAGCTCGCGATCTGGGCTCCCAGGATCTCTTTTGCTGTCACCAGGTGTCTTAGGTAAGCTTTTGAATATTGCAGGTCGGAAAAAAGATCGCTTTCAGGATCGATGGGAGAGAAGTCGTTCTTCCATTTTTCATTCCGGATATTGATGATCCCGTTCCTGGTAAAAAGCATCCCGTTACGGGCGTTCCTGGTGGGCATTACGCAGTCGAACATGTCTACCCCGAGGGCGATATTTTCGAGGATGTTTACCGGCGTACCCACACCCATGAGGTATCTTGGACGGTCGTGCGGCAGGATGTTGCATACCAGTTCAGTCATGGCGTACATCTCTTCAGCCGGTTCTCCGACGGAGAGCCCTCCGATTGCGTTTCCTTCCCTGCCGAAAGAAGCGATCACTTCGGCCGATTTCATTCTCAGGTCTTTATATACAGAACCCTGAACGATAGGAAAGAGTGTCTGAGAATACCCGTACTTAGGCTCTGTTGTATCAAAGCGTTCGCAGCAGCGTTTCAGCCAGCGATGGGTCATCTCCATGGACTTCCGTGCATAGTTATACTCACATGGGTAAGGAGTACATTCGTCGAAAGCCATCATAATATCGGCACCTATTGTTCTCTGGATATCGATCGCTGCCTCGGGGGTAAATAAGTGTTTAGACCCGTCAATGTGGGACCTGAACGTTACGCCTTCTTCTTTGATCTTTCTCACCTCGGTGAGCGAATAAACCTGGTAGCCGCCGCTGTCTGTCAGTATCGGGCGGTCCCATCCGTTAAACTTGTGCAGGCCTCCCGCCTGTTCGAGCGTATTAAGCCCCGGGCGCAGGTAAAGGTGGTATGTGTTGCCTAAAATGATCTGTGCATTTATATCCTCACGCAGTTCCCGCTGATGGACGGCTTTTACCGATCCGGCGGTGCCGACCGGCATAAATATGGGCGTTTTGATGGTCCCATGGTCGGTTTCTATTTCACCGGCCCTTGCCTTCGACAGTTTATCTGTTACTTCTAATCTGAACTTCATTTTAACAGGCAAAGGTAGTAATTAGCGCTTAGCAATCAGCTATCTGCGGGAAGGTTTTTATCTGTGCTCTTTTGGCTTTTTCCTTTCCTGTTAATGCTTAACTTTGGCTGTTTAATCTTGGTTTATTTTGCTGTCAGACTATTTATATTTTGCTGTTTTAATCCTTTTTCAGGTCGCCTTTCTGATCCATGTATATTTTATCATTTTCAGGCATGCAAGGCTCCGGTCTTATAAAGAAACCCCCGGAGGCGACGTTCCTGTTGCCCACCCCGTTTCCGTTATTATATGCGCCAGAAATGAGGAGAAGAACCTGGAAAAGAACCTGCCACTTGTTTTAGACCAGGACTACAGCGAATTTGAAGTGGTGGTGGTGAATGACTGCTCTTCTGACGATACCGATATGCTGCTTCGCAGGTATTCTGCAAGCTACCCAAACCTGAAGGTAGTGACAATTAACGAGCATGCGCGATTTAAACACGGGAAGAAATTTGCGGTCACGCTGGGGATTAAAGCTGCCTCACATGAATATTTACTGTTTACAGACGCCGACTGTTTTCCTGCTTCACGAGACTGGATCAGGCTTATGCAGCAGCACTTTTCGGGGCAGACAGAAATTGTACTCGGGTATTCGCCGTATATAAAAAAGGGCGGCTTTCTGAATGCTTTGATCCGGCTGGAGACCTTTTATACGGCTGTCAATTACTTGTCGTTCGCCCTCTGCGGCCGTCCCTATATGGGAGTTGGCAGGAACATGTCGTACCGGAAATCACTTTTTTTCAGGAATAAGGGCTTTGCCTCACATATACATATTCCTTCGGGGGATGATGATCTTTTTGTTAATCAGAATGCCACGGAAGATAATACGTCTATTGAAATAAATGCCGGCAGCCAGGTGTGGTCGGAACCTAAAACTACATTTGCATCTTACTGGAAGCAGAAGATCAGGCATATGGGGGCGGGAAAGGCATATAAAAATTCTGATAAATGGCTCCTGACCATCCAAGGGGGAGCGGGTATCCTGTTTTATTTATTGCTTATCGTGCTGATCATTCTGAAGGCTCAGTGGTGGCTGTTACTGGGAATTTATATTCTTCGTTTGCTGATTCAAACGATCGTATATTATCCCGTAATGAAGAAGTTGAGCTGTAAAGATTTAATGTGGTGGTTTCCGGCATTGGATTTGTCCTATAATTTTTTTACTATCGTGTTAAGCATTGTGTCTTTATTTAAGAAAAAAATTAAATGGAAGTAAATCCAAGTTTTTCAGAGAATGCAGTAAATGACTTTAATCTGGTTCTGAGAGCCAGAGACGGTGACCAGAGGGCTTACGCTGATCTGATGCAGCGTTATAAAGATTCTATATATTTTATGTCGCTGAAAATGGTAAACAACAAAGACGATGCAATGGATCTCACCATTGAAACCTTTGGGAAGGCGTTTGAAAATATAGAAAAGTATAAACCTGATTTTGCATTCAGCACGTGGTTGTTCCGTATCGCCACCAACAATTGTATTGATTTTATCAGGAAGAAGAGGATCAACATGGTTTCCATTCATTCCCTTACCGATGACGAAGGGGAGGAAAGGCAACTCGATATTAAGGCCGACAGCCTGAATCCCGAAGAAACTTCAATAAAGAAACAACAGAAAGAGACTATAAAACTGATTGTTGATAAACTTCCGTTGCGGTACCGGACATTGATCACACTCAGATATTTTGACGAATTATCCTACGAGGAGATCGCGGTACAGCTCGACCTGCCTCTGGGTACCGTTAAAGCCCAGTTATTCAGGGCGAGAGACCTGATGGCTAATATTTTGAACCGCAGGAAAAAAAATTCCATAAGTGACTTCTGACATTATTTACCATTATTTTCCCGGACTAAGTCCGCAGCAAAAAGAACAATTTGACAAACTTGAGGAACTGTATACATTCTGGAATGCCCAGATCAATGTGATTTCGCGGAAAGACATCGAAAGCTTATATCTGAGGCATATCCTCCACTCGCTGGGGATAGCGAAAGTCATGAGCTTTTTGCCCGGAGAGAAGGTGCTCGACGTTGGTACCGGCGGTGGTTTTCCGGGGATCCCGCTTGCCATATTGTTCCCTGAAACCAGCTTTCACCTGGTTGATTCTATCGGTAAGAAGATCAAAGTAGTGAACGAAGTGGCAAATGCGATAGGGCTGGACAATATAAAGGCCAGTCACTCCCGGGCAGAGCAGGTAGATGAAAAGTTTCACTTCGTTGTTTCGCGGGCAGTTACCAGGCTGAAAGACTTTTATCCCTGGATAAAGGGCAAGTTTGAGAAAAAGTCGGGGAATTTGCTGCCCAACGGGGTCCTGTATCTGAAGGGCGGGGATTTGCAGGAGGAGATAGAAGAAACGGGATTAAAGCAGACCGTTCTTTATCCTTTAACAGAATATTTCGATGAGGATTTTTTTGAAACCAAATTCGTTGTATATTTCCCAGCTCAATAACATGCTGTATGCCTTCCTTATATGAGATAGCACTGACCCTGGTTCCCGGGGTTGGTTCGGTTACCGCGAGGAATCTCCTGGAGAAATTCGGGGATGCGGATTCTGTTTTCAAAGCTGGTTTTGCATCCCTGACAACTGTTCCGGGAATCGGGCCGAAGACCGCTGGAAATATCCTGTCAAAGGAATCCCTTCTGAGGGCTGAAAAAGAACTTGCTTTTGTTGAGAAGTATAAGATCAGGACTTTGTTTATTACAGAGGACGATTATCCTTTCCGTCTGAGAAATTGTTATGACGCTCCTGTTTTGTTGTATTATAAAGGTGCGGCTGACCTTAACAGCAGTCGTATTATCAGTATTGTCGGTACGCGTAACGCTACTCCTTACGGAAAAGAGCTTACGCAGCAACTGGTGGAAAGCCTGAAGCAGCATGATGTTTTAGTGATTAGCGGCCTGGCTCACGGCATTGACGGGATTGCGCACAAAGCCTGCCTGAAGCAGGACGTTCCTACTGTAGGAGTGGTGGGGCATGGACTCGATCGTATTTACCCCGCTCAGCACCGGTCTCTGGCAGAGAAAATGCTGACGCAAGGAGGACTGCTGACGGAGTTCCCCTCGGGTACAAATCCCGACAGGGAGAATTTTCCTAAACGAAACCGGATTGTTGCGGGACTGGCTGATGCAACGATCATTGTAGAGGCTGCTGTAAACGGTGGTGCGCTCATCACAGCAGAACTTGCAAATTCGTATGACCGCGATGTCTTTGCTTTTCCGGGAAGAGTAAATGATCAGTACTCCTCGGGATGTAATTATCTCATAAAAAGTAACCGTGCTCATCTGGTAACCGGAATCCGCGATATTGAATACCTGATGGGATGGGAGGTAAAGGATGTGTCGCGGAAATCACAGCTAAGCCTGCCGGTAAACCTTACGGAAGACGAAA
>JBQGEO010000180.1:0-3160 GCA_052039655.1 Pararcticibacter sp. | reverse complement strand
GATGCTTCTTCAGCATGAGGCCCACGGGGATCGAGTAAAAGCAAGGAGCAAAGACCAAGGAATGCTTGTGCCCGTTTATTCTGATGAAAGGATACTAATGAATAAAGCCGGATAGTCGCCGGATGTTCCCGGGCCGATGCGAGTGCTTTGATGGCTGCTTTTTCGGCATCGTCATACCGCCGGCTTCGAAAATAAACAAGTCCGAGCCCGTAGAGGAGATCATGATCACCCGGGGCGGTCCTGAGACCGCTTACGTAGCTGTCAATTGATTGTCTGGTAAGCCCCTGACGATCATAGATGCCGCCCAAAAGCTGGTATGAGCTGGTGATCATTGCTTTTGACGCATCTGATCTTACCACTTCTTCCAGATAAGGAATAGATTCCCTGCCCCGTCCGGCCGCTTCCAGCGAAAAAGCAAGACTATATTTAACTGTGATATTGTTTGGTTCTATGATTAAAGCTGATTCATACTGGCTTATAGCGCCCTTGAAGTTTCTGCTTGCGTTCAACCGGTTACCCTCTGTTATCAGGGATTTTATGTCCTGAGACTGACTCGTAAAAGAGAAAGCAAGCATTAAAATCAAGAGAATAATTCGTTCGCCGGTCTGCATATTTAAAGATAGAAAACTTTGCAGACTGTAAGGGTAAATGTTTTATTGCATTTGAGAGAATAGGGACAGGATTATTCATTCATTCAAAACTATCTGTCTTAGTTGTTTGTTTCAAACGAGATAAGGTTTAGGCGCTTATGATCGCGCTCATCGCAATGTGGCTTTTCGTGTCATCAGTGGCTCCTGAATCGGTTATTTTAACATATATTACTATCTTGGCGTGTAAATATTGGGGTTGCAAGAACATACGCACAAGCTGCAAACGCACAAGTTTTCTCGTTTTATGGACCTGTTGTACAAAACAATCGTTGAAGATTCATTGGCCGGCTATTTCGATTGGGATCTCAGGAGCAATGTTATTTACATGACTCCTGCTTTTAAGGCAATGATGGGATATCAGGACTATGAAGTTGAAAATTCTCTTGACGCCTGGAAGAATCTAATACATCCTGATGATAAAGAAGGTGTAAATTTAGCTTTTAGAGAGCACGTACAATCCCGGGGAGAAATAAAGTTTACAGTGGAGGGCCGGTACCGTCACAAGAATGGATCGTATATCTATCTTTTAACTTTGGGAAAGGTAGTAGAATGGGATATTGACGGGGAACCGTTAAGAGCAGTTGGATGTCATGTTGATATTACAAAGCAAAAGGTAGCGGAGGCAAAAAGTTACGAAGCAGAATTAAGTATAAGGCACAGCAGGGAACAACTCTGGAATTTTATAAGATATTGTCCTGTAGCAGTAGCTATGCTTGATCTCAATATGAATTACATAGAGGCAAGCAATTTATGGATCTCTTTGTATGGAGCGCCAGATCGTGACGTTTCGGGAAAAAATCATTACGAGTTGTTTAATTGGATTCCGCAGCGATGGAAAGACGCGCATCGGAGGGGATTAAACGGAGAAGTAGTAAAGTGTGATGAAGATGAATTTATGGGCTCCCATAACAAAGAGTGGATTAGATACGAGATCAGGCCCTGGTATAATGAATCTGACGAGATCGGGGGCATCATCATCTTTACTGAAATAATTACCGACTATGTGAAAACCAGGCAGGCTTTGATAAGAGCACGGGAGGAAGCGGAAAATGCTGCAAGAATGGAATCTCTTTTTCTCTCGACTATGAGCCATGAAATCAGGACCCCTCTGAATGCCGTGATTGGATTTACTCATTTGTTACTTAAAGATCCCCGGCCCGATCAGACTGAATCTCTTAACATACTCAAATTTTCGGCAGAGCATCTCCTCGTTCTCATTAATGATATCCTTGATTTTAATAAGATAGAGGCGGGTAAGCTTGAGTTTGAAAATGTAGATTTTAGCATAGCAGGACTGATCAGTAATATTAAAGCTGCTTTTCAGGAGAAAGCTGCAGAAAAAGCGATTGGATTAAAGTTGCTTCTTGATGATGATCTTCCTCCTATGGTAAAAGGTGATCCAGTGCGTCTAGGGCAAGTGCTGAATAACCTGATCAGTAACGCTGTTAAATTTACCAATCAGGGAAGAGTAACCATTGCAGCCCATCTTGTTAGCCGGAATGCTGAGGACACTGTAGTTGAAATTGAGATCAGGGATACGGGTATCGGTATCCGCCCGGATAAACAAGAGAAGATTTTTGAGTCATTTTCCCAGGCGAGTGTAGATATTACCCGTAATTATGGCGGCACCGGACTCGGTCTTGCAATAACAAAGCGGCTTCTGCAGCTGATGGGAAGTCAGATTTATCTGGAAAGTCAGGAAGGTAAAGGTGCCAGATTCTATTTTACGTTGCGTCTGGACAGCAGCGATAAGCATCCATTCGATGAAAAGCCCCTTACAGAAAAGATAGAGTTTAGATCATTGAAGGGGTTAAAAGTACTTGTTGCGGAGGATAATAAGATTAATGTCTTGGTAGCCAGGCAGTTTTTGAAACACTGGGATGTGGAATGCGAAGTGGCGGAGAACGGATTTCAAGCATTGAATATGGTACAACAGCATCATTATTCTGTTATATTGATGGATCTTCAGATGCCTGTAATGGATGGATATGAGGCTACGAAAAGAATAAGGGAACTCTCCGATGAAAAATATCAGAAGCTCCCTATAATTGCTTTAACTGCATCAGTGATGGTGGATCACCGGGACAAAGCATTTTTTGTTGGATTTAACGACTATGTGGGCAAGCCCTTTACTCCCAGGGAGCTCTATTCTAAGATTTCAAAGTATGCGAACCCAGTAGACTAGTTCCTGCGGCTTTGCAGAATCGGAGATTCAGTTAATAATGCCTCGGGAACAGTTAAGAGACTGATACACGCGCAGTCTCTTACCTGTTTTAGTTAGTGCTTACCGTGAGCTTAACCTCGATATTTCCCCTGGTAGCATTAGAGTACGGACAAACCTGATGAGCCTTTTCTATTAATTCTTTTGCCTCCTGCTCAGAAACTCCCGGGATATTAGCGTGGAGCTCGACTGCCAGACCATATCCGCCGTTGTCAAGCTGGCCGATACTTACTGTTGCTGTTACAGACGTTTCGCCCGCTTTTATCTTTTGATTTTTTATAACCAGGCT
>JBQGEO010000179.1:0-5051 GCA_052039655.1 Pararcticibacter sp. | reverse complement strand
TAAGGCATCCTTGCTGTGGCTTTGGAGAAAGAACGTATCAAAGCGATAAAAGGCGAGGGGGTAATGTGAAGGACTGCTACCTGTACCTCATAATTAATGCGGCTGTTGGATGGTTAACATGGCAACGTGATGGATTCCGTTTGGGTTATCGGGAGCAGGGGGGAGGCACGGGATACAGGTGAATCCTATAATTCTTAACAACCCTCACGAGGACTTCTTTTGTATCAGATGTAAGATACCGGTTAAACGTTTTAGTTGAAAACAGCCGCTGCTTTCTCAGGATCGGCCGTTTAGAAAAATCCTTCCTCCGAAACTCCTTTAAGTAAAAATTCCTTCCGTTAGGATCGTAGAATTCAAGCTACTTTACCCCCGTTCCGGAGCTGAAAAATACCAAACATTTTCAGCAGCGTCTTCCTACTTACTACTTACAACTTATTACCTATAACTTATTTATTGCACTTTTCTGATTAAAATATTGTAAAAATTAGCTAAAAAATTCATAAAAGTCCTAAATTTGGCGCTTCAACAAAACAAACTAAACAATGAAGTATAATTTCGGCGCAGGCCCGTGTATTTTACCCCAGGAAGTGTTTAAACAAGCCTCTGAAGCAGTATTGAATTTTAATGGTACAGGTTTGTCTATTCTAGAGATTTCGCACAGGGCGCCGGAATTTGAAGCTGTAATGGATGAGTCTGTTCATTTAGTAAAGGAACTGTTAAACGTACCTTCAGGTTATTCTGTATTGTTTTTACAGGGAGGGGCGAGTCTTCAGTTTTCAATGGTGCCGGCAAATCTATTGGCCGAAGGTCAAACCGCTGCATATCTTGATACCGGTGCATGGGCAAGTAAAGCAATGAAAGAAGCAAAGCTGTACGGTAATGTACAGGTGGTAGCTTCTTCAAAGGATTCTAATTACACCTACATTCCAAAGGATTATGAGATCCCTGCTGATGCAGCGTATTTTCATTGCACTTCTAACAACACCATTTTCGGTACGGAATTATTTTCATATCCGAAATCTCCCGTCCCTATGGTGAGCGATATGTCTTCCGACATTTTCAGCAGAAAGATCAATGTAGAGGACTTCGGACTGATCTATGCCGGAGCTCAAAAGAATCTTGGCCCTGCCGGTGTGGTACTGGTACTGGTAAAAGATGAATTGTTAGGCAAGTCGGGCAGGAAATTGCCGTCTATGCTTGACTATAAAATTCATGCAGATAACAAATCCCTCTACAATACGCCGCCTGTATTTTCTATTTATACGGCTATGCTTAACTTAAGATGGCTTAAGGCTAAAGGCGGCATCGAACAAATAGAGAAGGAGAATACGGCTAAGGCAGCTGCTCTTTATGAAGAAATTGACAGAAACCCTATTTTTAAGGGAACTTGTCAGTCAGAAGACCGTTCCCGGATGAATGTGTGCTTTGTTACCGAAAATCCGGAACATGAAAAGCCCTTCCTTAAATTAGCGGAAGAACGCGGAATGATCGGTATTAAAGGTCACAGGAGCGTTGGTGGTTTCAGGGCTTCTATATATAATGCTTTGCCTATCACAAGCGTATATAGCCTGGTCGAGGTAATGCAGGAATTCGCCCAAAAGAACGCCTGAGAAGGCATCAAGACAATTTCTTTAAATACGTTTACAGCGGCGGGAGCTTCAGTTCCCGCTTTCCGGAAAAATAAAAGCAATGATTAGAATACTGGCAAACGATGGTATTGACGCAGTTGGGAAGCAGCTTTTGGAGCAGGCTGGCTTCTTTGTCGATACGAACAATATCCCGCAGGATCAGCTTCCTGAAGCTCTGAAGAACTACGATGCCATTACGGTAAGAAGCGCAACGCAGGTTCGTAAAGATCTGATAGACGCCTGTCCGAACCTGAAACTGATAGGACGAGGCGGTGTTGGAATGGACACTATAGATGTGGTTTATGCAAAGAACAAGGGACTCGCAGTTGTAAATACTCCTGCGGCATCATCTCCTTCTGTTGCGGAACTGGTTTTTGCACATTTGTTTACGGGGATTCGTTTTCTTCATGATTCAAACCGGAAAATGCCTGTTGAAGGTAATACTGCGTTTAATAAACTTAAGAAGGCTTACGCCGGAGGAATAGAGCTTAAGGGTAAGAAGATCGGGATCATTGGTTTCGGACGGATTGGTCGTGAGACGGCAAAAATTGCGCTTGGTCTGGGCATGGAAGTCCTGGCTTATGATTTGTATGAAGTGCCCTCCGAACTGGAACTGAGCCTCGCCAGAGGAGTTAAGGTGAATGTACCGGTAAGAAGTGCTGAGTTTAATGAACTGATCACTGAGGCTGACTTTATAAGCCTTCACATTCCTTTCCTGGATAAGCCTATCATAGGAGCAGAAGAATTCCGCCGGATGAAACCTGGTATCGGGATCGTAAATTGTTCCCGCGGAGGAACCGTAGATGAGAAGGCACTCGTGGAAGCTCTTGATTCTGGAATAGTTGCTTTTGCAGGTCTTGACGTATTTGATAATGAGCCAAGTCCTGCTGAAGAGCTTTTAAAACATCCGAAGATTTCGTTAACACCGCATATTGGCGCTGCAACGAACGAAGCTCAGGAAAGAATCGGAGTAGAACTGGCAGGTCTCATTATTGATTTCTTTAAAAAAGCCTGACGGTAACACTGAATAAAAAGATAAAGGTTGTGCAAACAGTTGTACAGCCTTTTTTTGTTTATAAAAATAACAGTAACACAGATCAGATATGCCATTAACAACGAAAAAGACAAGGATAGTAGTAATAGGGGTAGGGGCTGTAGGATCAACAACCGCGTACACTCTTCTCTTAAGAGAGAGAATGGATGAACTCGTGTTGATCGACGCCAATCAGGAGAAGGCTGTAGGCGATGCACTCGATATGAATCACGGGTTGCCCTTTCTTGGCCAGTCTAAAGTATGGGCGGGAACGTATGAGGATTGTAAGGATGCCGACATCATTATCATCACTGCAGGGGCAGCACAGCGCCCGGGCGAGTCGCGCATCGATCTCCTCAAGCGTAATGTAGCGATTTATGAGAGTATCACAACGGAAGTCTTAAAGTATAACAAGGATGGTATCCTCCTTATAGCTTCAAATCCGGTGGATATCATGAGCTATTTTACTTTGAAAAAGTCCGGCTGGCCTGCCAAGCGCATTATCGGATCAGGCACATTGCTGGACAGTGCACGTTTCCGCTATCTTATCGGGGAAGAACTGAAGATCGACTCGAGAAGCGTTCATGCACATATTATTGGAGAGCATGGCGATTCTGAACTGCCCTTATGGAGTCTAGCAAATATTGCAGGAACAGAACTTTCTATTTCCGACGGGGTAAAGGAGCGGATTTTTGCAGACACCAGGGATGCAGCTTACCAGATTATAAAAGCAAAAGGAGCAACATATTATGCCATTGCTTTAGCTCTTGACCGGATTTGCACGGCGATTCTTCACAATGAGGCAGCAGTACTAAATGTATCTACACTTTTGGATGATTACCATGGTGTTTCCGGGGTATACTTAGGTGTTCCTTGTATTGTGGATCGTGACGGAATAAGAGATGTGCTGAAACTGAATATCAGCGATTCTGAAAAGGAGATGCTGCAAAGTTCAGCGGCCAAGCTGAAGGAAATTATAGAGTCTATTGCTTTATAGCTGCACGCTCCTGCCTTTATACTTATGTGCGTCTGAGCGACCGCCGTTGTGGTTTGCTTCAGTTGCTATGCAGCCGTATATGCTCAGGTAAGAAAAATTTGTGCGTTTGAAGCGTATCATAATTATTTTCTGAATAGAGCGGAGACAACGCCGGCGTTTGATTATCAAACGCTAACAAAATGACCTCTTTGTTTCTGAAGCGTATCAAAAGTGCTGTAATCGTTTATTTTTCAGTTGATTATGTAGTGGTTTCTTTTGTTTTTCCCGGGAACCACTTTATATTTGCTTTCAGATTATAGCCTGTTATTTCTAAATACATTAAACACACATCAATAGGTGTCAGAAACTGATTCCAAATAAATTAACTTTCAATATACTATGCTTAGCTCTGAAAACCGTTATTACAATCGCACAACATCTTTCGTATTTCTTGTTTTGCCATTACTGATTTTATGCTTGCCGGTTACCTCGATAGCTCAGGGCTTTTTACGGGCGGAAGGAACGAATATTGTGGATGGGAAGGGGAGAAATGTATTGTTACGGGGAATCGGTTTAGGAGGGTGGATGCTCCAGGAAGGATACATGCTGAAGATTAACCGCGAAGGGCAGCAATACAGGATCAGGCAACGTATTGAAGAGCTGATCGGGCCCGAACAAACAAAGGAATTTTATGATGCATGGCTTGCTAACCACATGAGAAAGTCAGATGTTGATTCGATGAAGAAATGGGGCTTTAACTCGATACGTCTGCCGATGCACTACAACCTGTATACACTGCCGGTTGAAGAAGAACCGGTTGCGGGCCATAATACGTGGCTGGACAAAGGATTTGAGTTAACAGATAGTTTATTGTCGTGGTGTAAAGCTAATGGCATGTATCTTATTCTTGATCTTCATGCCGCACCCGGAGGTCAGGGGAATGATCTGAATATCTCTGACCGCGACCCTTCCAAACCCTCATTATGGGACAGTGAAGCAAACCAGCAGAAGACGGTAGCACTGTGGAGGAAACTTGCTGAGCGGTATGCCAATGAGCAGTGGATAGGAGGGTATGATATTCTAAATGAACCGAACTGGGGCTTTACTGATCCTGAAAAAGATAAAAACGGTACAGCAGAGCCGTCAAATGCACCCTTGAGGAAGCTGATGGTTGACATCACCCATGCAATCAGAGAAGCAGATAAAAATCATTTGATCATCATTGAGGGCAATGGCTGGGGAAATAATTACCGGGGAATTCTTCCTCCGTGGGATAGCAACATGGCATTGAGTTATCATAAGTATTGGAACTTCAACGATCTTGCTTCAATAAAGGGCATCCTTGAAAGCCGGGAGAAGTACAATATTCCGGTTTGGCTTGGAGAGACAGGCGAAAACTCCAATGTTTGGTTCA
>JBQGEO010000178.1:0-3654 GCA_052039655.1 Pararcticibacter sp. | reverse complement strand
ATTTCTTCTTCAGAAATCTCTTTAGACTCACCTTCCACCATTACGATATCGTTCTCGGAACCGGCAACAATGAATTCCAATGTTGCACGCTCCAGGTCAGACATATAAGGGTTAATAACCAGCTTACCGTCAACCTTTGCTACACGAACTTCGGAAATAGGTCCGTTAAACGGAATATCAGAAACTGCAAGAGCTGCAGAAGCTGCCAGTCCTGCCAGCGAATCCGGCATAATATTTTTATCCGCAGAGATCAGAGAGATCATTACCTGCGTTTCTGCATGATAATCTTCCGGGAAAAGCGGGCGCAATGCACGGTCAACTAAACGCGATATTAAAATTTCATAGTCTGATAAACGTGCTTCTCTTCGTAAGAAGCCTCCCGGAATACGACCGGTTGCTGCGTATTTTTCCTGGTAATCAACAGAGAGGGGCAGAAAATCTATTCCTTCCTTTGCTTCCTTCGCAGAAACAACAGTAGCAAGCAGCATCGTATCTCCCATCTTTACCACAACAGATCCGTCGGCCTGCTTAGCCAACTTACCTGTCTCAATTTCGATTGTGCGTCCATCGCCCAGATCGAATGACTTTTTGATTAAATTGTAACTCATTTTGTGTTCATTGCAGCGCACTTTTCATCTTCAGAAGTACGCCAAAGTTTATTATTGACTTTTGTCTGCTAAATTAAAATAAAAAAGCCATCCCAGTGAGATGGCTTCCTATTTTTTTCAAAAGAATTATTTGATGATATCTCTTAATTCTAAAGCTTTAATAATAGCACGATATCTTGCGATGTCTTTCTTATATAAATAAGCTAACAAAGCACGACGTTTACCAACCAGTTTCTGAAGAGCTAACTGAGTAGAAAAATCCTTCTTGTTCTTCTTCAAATGCCCGGTTAAATGAGCGATACGTGTTGTAAACAATGCTACCTGGCCTTCGGCTGAACCTGTATCGGTTGCGCCTTTACCGTGTTTGGCAAAAATCTCTGCCTTCTTTTCTTTACTTAAATACATTACCTGAATAGTATCAAAGCGTTAAACCATCTGTTAATTAGGGTGCAAAGGTAGAACTAAAAAGAATATAAAACAAATTTAATAAGATTGCTCGTAGTGTTCTGAGGCAAAAACGTGTTATATTTACATTGGCTATTCTGATCAACAATATGGATACAATTCTTTTACAGGGAAGCGTTTATTGGGCATATGATTATGAAATAGAAGACAAAGAGGAGTGGCTGAAAACAATCGCCGGTCTTTTCTCTTTCAATCCACCTCTTCATAAACATCAGGGTGTAATAGCTCTGACCCCGGGTGCCATTGAAATTTCAGGTGATCATCAACTTCGGGTGCCGCTCGGTTCAATAGAACAACTTTATATGGGCTTCGATGATGTATTTCCGGCTTCCTCTGTCAAGAACTTTGGCCTGTTCTGGAAGCCACTGCGAATCACCTTCTCAGGAGGACAGGTTATTTATCTTATAATAGATTACACGGGGATACAAACACAGAATCCACTTTGGGCAAATACTATAAGTGAACTGCTGGCCTAAACCGTCTTTTCCACTCCGCAAGCTATTCCGCAAACAACGCATCAGGCGCCGGATCAATACATTTCTATAAAATACTATTAAAAAAAATGGGGTAATAATTACTCCTGTATTTATTACCCCACGTTATATATATATAAAATCCGGTTCCCTTATTTCACTTTCTCCAGCCACACCCTTGCATTCACAAAAGCCTGGAACCATGGTGAAACCTCATCTTTCCTGCCCACCGGATAATCAGCCCATTGCCATTGAAGCAATGAACGTTCGATATGTGGCATCGTTACAAGATGACGGCCTGTTTTATCGCACATAATCGCGGTATTATAGCTCGATCCATTCGGATTAGCCGGATAGCCTTCATATCCATATTTCGCTACAATCTGGTACTGATCTTCTGTATACGGCAAAGAGAACTTTCCTTCCCCATGCGAGATCCAGACTCCCAGTGTAGTGCCTGCCAGGCCAGCAAGCATCACAGACTTATTCTCCTCTATGGTCAGGGATGTAAAGTTACATTCATGCTTGCCGCTGTCATTGTGCAGCATCTTAGGCTTGTCTTCATGATCATCATTGATCAGGCCAAGTTCCACAAACAACTGGCAGCCATTACAGATCCCCACAGACAGGGTATCCTCTCTTTTAAAGAAATTTTCAAGGGCAACTCTGGCCTTTTCATTATAAAGAAAAGCTCCGGCCCACCCCTTAGCCGATCCAAGCACATCAGAGTTCGAAAACCCTCCTACAGCTCCGATGAACTGGATATCTTCCAGCGTCTCCCTTCCTGAGATCAGATCCGTCATGTGAACGTCCTTCACATCGAACCCGGCCATATACATGGCATTCGCAAGTTCTCTTTCCGAGTTACTTCCTTTCTCCCGGATGATCGCTGCTTTAATCTTCGGTTTCGAGCCATCTACAGCAGGTATCTTTCCATCGAAACCAGCAGGGAATTTATATTTAAGTACCTGGTATTTATAATTATCAAAACGTTCCCTGGCTTTCACCGGTCCGCTCTGCTTCTGATCAAGCAAATAAGACGTCTTAAACCACACATCCCTCAGATGATCGATATCAAATGACCATTCACCATCCTGGTTCTTAACGGATAAAGAAGCTTCAGATGTCACTTCTCCGATCTTATGAAAACGTATCCCATTTTCTTCAAGCATTCCTTCAGCAGCTGCATCCGCCTGGAATACCAGTCCCGTATTTTCAGAGAAGAGCTTTGCAATGATATCCTGGTCTCCTAAACCCGACAAATCAACCGCTGCACCCAGATCACGGTCAGCAAAACAAAGCTCCAGTAAAGTCGTGATCAAACCACCACTGCCAATATCATGTCCTGCCTGTATATGCCCTCCGCGAATCAAAGCCTGAACAACGTTGAAAGTCTTCCTGAATTCCGCAGCATCCAGGATATCCGGCGCTTCCGACCCGATCTTATTTCTAACCTGGGCAAAAGAAGACCCGCCAAGCCTGAAGGCATCACCCGACAGATTGATATAATAGATAGCCCCGCCATCTTTGCGAAGCACCGGTTCGACAGTAGCCCTGATATCATCACAGTGGCCGCCTGCAGAAATGATCACCGTTCCGGGAGCGATAACCTCCTTATCCTTGTATTTCTGCTTCATGGACAGGGAGTCTTTCCCGGTCGGAATATTAATCCCGAGTGCAATAGCAAACTCCGAACAGGCTTTAACCGCCTGATATAATCTTGCATCTTCTCCTTCATTCTTACATGCCCACATCCAGTTTGCGGAAAGCGAAACACCTGTAAGCCCATCCTTAAGCGGCGCCCAGACGATATTTGAAAGAGCTTCAGCTATGGCATTCCGGCTACCGGCGGCCGGATCGATCAGCGCTGCAAGAGGAGCGTGTCCGATCGAAGTGGCAATTCCATCTTTTCCCTGGAAATCAAGAGCCATCACCCCGCAGTTATTTAAAGGCAATTGCAGTGGTCCGGCGCATTGCTGTGTGGCCACACGGCCCCCCACGCAACGGTCAACTTTATTGACCAGCCAGTCTTTACAAGCTACCGCCTCCAGCTGCAGCACCTGCTCCAGGTAGCTTGCCAGTTGGGCAACTTCATAATCAACCGGCTG
>JBQGEO010000177.1:0-11573 GCA_052039655.1 Pararcticibacter sp. | reverse complement strand
GCCTCTATGCCATACTCCCCGAGCGTTTGGATAATGGCCTCTTCCAGGGTACGCAGGTATAAATGGATGTCGGTAAAGAAGTTGTCGAGGTCTAAAATCGGATATCCAACGATCTGCCCGGGGCCATGATAGGTTATATCCCCCCCTCTGTTTATTTTATAGAAGGAAGCATGCTTTTCTTCGAGCCCATACTCGTCCAGTAAAAGGTTCTCCGGTTTACCGCTCTTTCCGAGGGTATACACATGCGGATGTTCAACGAAGATGAGGTAGTTGTCTGTCGGATTCCCGGTATCACTACTCCGGTTTGCTGTTTTCTGCCCAACAATCTCTGCGAATATGGCTTCCTGGCGGTCCCAGGCTTCCTGGTAATCTACCAGCCCCCAGTCCTGAAAGTTTACTTTCTTATTTTGCATCTAATTAGAGTTATAAGTTTTAAGTAGTAAGTTATAAGTACCAGACTGCCTTTTCAGAGATGGGGGATTCATTTTAAACCGAATACTTAATCTCCTTTGCATGCTTAGTACTTACTACTGAAAACTTATTACTTAAAACTTACTACTTACAACTTAAAACTCCCTTCCGGGCACATAGCCGATCATATAATCTTCAAAGCGCTCATATCCTACTGTGAACGTTGCCTGAAGAGGGCCTGCATCCAGATGGGCAGAAAATTCTCCTTCCTGACGGAAGGAAAACGGGTGAAGGCGAATGTGGTCCTTAAACGAAACATTACGCTTTCCCTGTAATTTGTATATCGCTTCTTTGGCACACCAACAGATATATAAATGTTCAATCCGGTGACCGGGATCAATAAACATGAGCTCCTCCGGACAGAGAAATTTATCTTCAATCCTGACAATCTTCTCCTTGACAAGCTCAATATCGATCCCTACAGGTTTATCTTCACTGATCATCACAGCTGCATAATCAAAGGAATGACTTAAAGAGATCTGGTGAGGAAAATTCACGAGATAGGGCTTTCCGTGTTCATCCACCCGGCAGTCGATGTAATCGCTGGTATTAAGCATTTCACGCAGCAGTACCCGGGTACTTAGCCAATGCAGGTTCCTTTTCCCGTTATTCAGGCTTTCAACATAAGCCTTTTCTTCCTCGTTGAGTTGCAGGCGCGAATACAAATCCTCCGCCTCTTCCTCTATCTTCCAGACTGCAAATGCAGTCTTCCCATCGAGTTGCCTTTGGTAAGCGAGTGCCATTTATTTCATTTTGTCAAAACAACTTACAAGTATAGCACAAACAGTTCCAATTATCCGAATCCTATAAAAATATGAGGATTTTCAGATATACGTTTGTTGTATGCAGAGAGTCTCAGCCGCAATTGTAAAATTTTCAGCGAACTGAAAAATATAATATTTAATTTAGTGCTGACCTTCAACATTATGATTCTCTCAGACAAACGTATTCTCGAAGAAATAGAAAAAGGCAGTATTATCATCGAGCCTTTCGACCGTAATTGCCTTGGCACCAATTCATATGACGTCCATTTGGGCAAGTATCTTGCAACTTATAAAAGCCGGACGCTTGATGCACGGTTACATAACGAAATTGAGCATTTTGAAATTCCAAAGGATGGATTTCTGCTTCAACCCGGAACATTATATCTCGGGGTTACGGTAGAATATACAGAAACTCATCTTCATGTGCCCTTCCTTGAGGGGAAATCCAGTACAGGCCGCCTCGGGATAGACATTCATGCAACAGCAGGAAAAGGTGATGTGGGCTTTTGTAATACCTGGACACTGGAGATTTCAGTTGCCCAGCCAGTAAGGATCTATGCAGGGATGCCGATAGGGCAGCTTATTTATTTTGAGGTCGCGGGGGAAATAGAAACTTTTTACAATTCCAAAGACAACGCGAAATATAACCGCAAAACTACCCGCCCTGTAGAAAGTATGATGTGGAAAAATACTTTTTAGATACGAGCGTTATAGTGTAGTACTGAATATCACCATGTTACACTTTTTTTCGCTTCATTAGGCTTATAAACTTATCTGTATGAGGATCCGATATTTACTTTTTGCTTGCATCCTGTTTTGTTCGGCCTATGGCCTGGCTTTCATGCCGGATGATGATCCGCTCAACAGTATCCTCTCCAAACTTGAGAAGTTCAGATCGGAGTACCCGCAGGAGAAGGTCCATATTCATACAGATAAGCCCTACTATACAGTTGGTGATACCATCTGGTTTAAAGCCTACGTGGTAAACGGAGAGAAAAATGAGCTCTCAAACCTCAGCAAGATCCTTTACATTGACCTCATTAATGAGAGAGACTCCTTGAAAAGAACGCTGCGCCTCCCGGTGATCGCCGGCCTTGCTTGGGGGGATATTACCCTGGCTGACTCACTCTCTGAAGGGAATTACCGGTTAAGAGCGTATACTAACTGGATGCGAAACTTCGGCGAAGAGTATTATTTCGACAAGGTGATCCGGATTGGCAGTTCTTATGCCAGCCAGGTAATTGGAAATGTAAGTTATGTATTCAATAAGATCGGCGAAAAGGACAATGTGGGCGCCATACTGACTTATACTGACGCGGACGGCAATCCGCTTGCGGGGAAAGAGGTTAGCTACAACGTACAGCTCGAAGCCCGCAATGTTGCAAAGGGCAAAGGGACCACAGACGGACAAGGACGATTGTCCATAAATTTCACTAACTCACAACCATTTATCCTTAAATCAGGCAGGCTTAATACAAGCCTGAAGCTGGATGAAAAGACGGTAGTAAGCAAAATATTCCCCATTAAGTCGACTTCGGCGGAAGCAGATATCCAGTTTTTCCCTGAAGGCGGACAACTGGTAAACGGCCTTCGGTCAAAAGTTGCATTTAAGGCTGCAGGGCCCGACGGTTTAGGCAGGATGGTTTCAGGAACAGTGAAAGATAAAGATAACAAGGTCGTTGCCGAATTCAAATCGCAGCATGCGGGAATGGGAGTCTTTGCACTGGTACCTTCTGCTGGAAACTCTTATACTGCAACAGTAAAGTTTGACGACGGATATGAGAAGCAGGTTAAATTGCCCCAGGCCGCTGCTTCAGGATATGTATTGTCTATCGGCAATAATGATGCGGATAACCTGGCCGTGAAAATCACAGCTAGTCCCGAATTGCTTGACAAAGGAAATCTTACCCTCGTTTGCCAGTCCAATGGCCAGGTGAAGTTTGTGGCAAAGAACAACATGGCCAAGCAGACCTTGTCCGCTTTTATCCCGAAAAACCGGTTTAATACCGGAATTCTTCAGGTCACCCTATTTTCACCAAATTATGAACCGGTGGCGGAAAGACTCGTATTCATCCGCCGGGGTGACGGGATGAACGTCAATATCAGCACTGACAAGAGCAGCTATAAAAAACGCGAAAAAGTGACCTTGAATTTCAATGTTGCAGACACTGCCGGAAAACCTGAAATTGCTAACTTCTCTGTTGCTGTAACGAACGAGTCAAAGATCCCCTTCGACGACGCGGGAGAAACCTCTATCCTTTCCAGCCTGCTTTTAACGTCGGAACTAAAGGGTTATATAGAAAAGCCGAATTACTATTTCACAGACATCAATGAGGATAAAGAAATGCACCTGGACAACCTGATGCTGACCCAGGGATGGCGGCGCTTCACCTGGAAGAGCCTGCTTGCCGGCGGATTTCCTAACATCGTATTCCAGCCCGAAAAAAGTATGACGATAAGCGGAAGGGTAAAAACACTTGGAGGCAAGCCTGTCGCCAACGGGAAAGTGCTTCTCCTTGCATCAAAGGGAAGTATGACGATCCTTGATACGATCACGGATTCAGAGGGCCGCTTCACTTTTGACAATCTCACTTTCAGTGACAGCACACGCCTTGTTATACAGGCAAGAAATGCGAAGGACAAGAAAAATGTAGACATTGAAATAGACCGGGTTCCGGCCCAGCTGGTGACCCGTAGTAAGAACACCCCTGATATAGAGCTGAATGTAAACTCTTCTTTGCTTTCCTATCTTAAAGGCAGGAGAAATGATATCGAAGAACTGAAAAAACACGGGATGTTCAGGCGGAATATTATGCTGGAAGAGGTAAAGATCGTCGAGAAAAAACCCATTGTGAAAAACTCTTCCAATCTTAACGGCGCGGGTCGTGCAGATTATGTTTTGACGGGCGACCGGCTTCAAAACTGTCCGACTCTCGAACAATGCCTGGTAGGTGTACCGGGAGTCATCGTAAGAAATGGAATGGCTTATTCCACACGCAGCCCTAATACCCCCATGCAACTGGTGGTTGACGGCATGAACATGGAACCCGATTTTCTCAGCATGATCGTACCTTCAGATGTAGAATCAATAGAGGTACTGAGAACAATCGGCACTACGGCTATTTATGGAATGAGGGGCGGAGGTGGTGTCCTCGTGATCAATACCAGGCGTGGAGAGCCGAATTATACCGCAAGAACGTTTGTACCCGGAATTACTACTTATAATCCCCAGGGATATTATATTGGCAGGCAGTTTTATTCTCCCAACTATGATGATCCAAAGGTTAATAAGGAACGCCCTGACCTGCGGACAACGGTATTCTGGACCCCTAATGTTCTGAGTGATTCCACCGGAAAAGCGTCTGTTGGCTTCTTTACCACAAGTGAGGCCGGCGATTATAAGGTAGTGGCTGAAGGGCTCGACGGCAAAGGAGGAGTAACCAGGAAGGTACTCCGGTTTAAGGTAAATTAAAGGCCGGGACGAGAGAATCAGCTTTAACCGTTTTGTTCACTCATCTGTAAAAATATTGCTTCAAAAGCCGAAAAATCCGGTGAATTGTCTTACATGCAATCCCCTGAATTTTGTATATAAAAGCAATTTATCTAAGTTTGCAGGCTATGAATATACGATTTGCAGGAACAGAAACTGAAGTTGAAACTTTCACACTTGAAGAAGTACTTGCCGGGTTAAAATCGAATCATAAGCTCATTCTCTGGAATGATGACGTTAACACGTTCGAGCACGTCATCTACTGCCTTATTAAATATCTTGATTATTCGCAGCCGCAGGCTGAAAAGATTGCGTTCAGGGTGCATAATGACGGAAAGTGTGCAATCCTCGAAGGTTCCTTTACAGAACTCGAAGTTTACCGGAAGATCCTCCAGCAGGAAGGACTGACTGTAAGTATTGATTAGGTAATAGCTGTCAGCAATCGGCTATCAGCTATCAGCTTTTGGCTATTGGCTATCAGCTATTGGCTGTTTGCTTTTAGCCATTAGTTACGGAATATCAGCTTCTTTTTTTATCAATTAGCTTGTTTACTAAATTAGTAGGCCAAACATGAAGCTGACTGCTGATCGCTGACTGCTGATTGCCGATGGCCGATGGCTAATAGCCGCATCGTTTGCTGTAATAAAATAGTTACCCGCATCTTTTTCATTTACAATCACTTTTCTTTGCATTCGCTTGTTAGAAAATGATTAGAATCCGTTTATGAAACTATTTTTTACCTTATATATTTTCCTGTTTGCCTTCACGTTAAGCGCATCTGCACAAATCCCGGCGGGGAAAGTGACCGGAAAGGTTGTAGACGCAGCAACAGGAAAGGCGGTTGACTTTGCCACGGTGGCCATTATAGAGCGAAGCACAAAGAAGACCACAAAGGCGGTGCAGACCGACATGAACGGAAGTTTTACACTTAATGCCCTGCCAGGGGGATCTTATACATTGAAGATCAGCTTTGTCGGATATAAGCCCTATTCTAAAGATCCTGTAGTCATAGACGCTCAGCAACAGACAATCGCATTGGGAACGATCCAACTCTCAGCCGGCAAGTCGAGCATGCTGAATGAGGTTGTTGTCCTGGGGCAGAAAAGCACTATCCAGCTGGGGGTTGACAGAAAGGTGTTCAGCGTCGATCAGAGTATCGTTAGTGAAGGAGGCTCTGCTACCGATCTGCTGTCAAACGTACCAACTGTTTCCGTCGACCTGGATGGGAATGTCAGCCTGAGGGGCAGCGGAAGCGTTCGTGTTCTGATTGATGGAAAGCCTTCGGCAATCGGGGGAGGAGATATTGCAGCCGTATTGCAATCGCTTCCTGCAAGTTCTATCGAGAACATTGAACTTATCACAAATCCTTCTGCTAAGTATGACCCTGAAGGACAAACAGGCATTATCAATATCGTATTAAAGAAAAACCGCAAATTAGGGTCTAACGGGTCTGTATCATTTTCGGCGGGAAACAGGGATAACTACAATGCCAGCACTAACCTGAGTTACCGCAGCGGGCAGGTCAACCTTTACGGGAATTATAGCTACCGCTATTCTAACAGGATCGGGGGTGGATTTAACAACACCTCATTCTTCAGCGGAGGGGTAATTAATAACAACTCTGATTCAAGGCGCCACAACGTCAACAACACGGCTAAACTGGGCCTCGATTATTATATCAATGATAAGACCACAATAGGCGCCTCAGGTAACCTGAATTTCAGGACGGGAAAAGACCGGGAAGATATCGCTTACCTGTATCAGAACTACAGCTCTTCGCTTGATGGAACCAGCCGGAGATATTCGACAGAGAAAGAGAAGGAGCACGGGTATGACGCCAGTCTCGACTTCAGCCGGAAGTTCAAAAAACAAGGAGAGGAGCTTACGGCAAACTTCTCTTTCGGTGAAAGGAACGAAGACGAAGACGAGAACTTCAACCAGGACTTTTTTCAGTTTAGCGGGATACAAAGGGACACAATAGACCGCCGGATCACCGTCAATGACGGACAGGGTAAAAACTACAATATCCAGGTCGACTATACGCTCCCGTTTAACCAGCAGCAGAAACTCGAAACCGGATACCGTACCACGATCAGGAAAGATAATCAGTCACAGGTATCAGACAGGTATAATTATCGCACCGGCCTCTACAACAGGGACTATAATCTCACCAACGACTTTGACCTGGAAGATATTGTACACGCTTTCTATGCCAGCTACCAAAACCAGATCAGCAAATCATTTGGAGTACAGGTGGGGCTTCGTGCCGAACAGGCTTACCTGAATACGGAATACCGAAATCTTGATACGGCGGTGATGCAGCAGGTGAGTACGAAGGGCAAACTTGATTACTTCAGGGTATATCCCAGCATTTTCCTCACACAGAAGCTAAAGAACGAAAACCAGATACAGCTGAGTTACACACGCCGGGTGAACAGGCCCCGCGGATGGCAGGTAAATCCATTCAGGGATATATCCGATCCCAACAATATCCGTGTTGGAAACCCGGGGCTGAAACCTGAAGACATTCATTCGTTTGAGCTCAGCCACATGAAATACTGGAAGGCCTTTACTCTCACATCATCGATGTACTTCCGCAGAGTAAACGACATCGTGGAGGGAATACAACAACAGGTTGACAGCACCACGACTCTCACACAATTTGCCAATTTATCGAAAAACCAGGCAGGCGGTCTTGAAATTATCGGCCGGGCAGATATCTCAAAAGGCTTCAATGTTACCGCTAATGCCAATATATTTTACAATAAGATCTTTGGTAACGAGGAGTTTGGGATAAAAAGCAACAGCGGATATAACTGGACGGGCAACCTGACCGCCAATATATCACTTCCCTATAATCTTTCCACCCAGTTTAATGTCAACTACATGGGAAGAAGAGTAACTGCCCAGGGCCGGGGAAAAGAGATGTTCGGCACTGACGCTGCCTTGAAAATGGACGTCCTGAACAGGAAAGGCAGTATTTCCTTTAATGTGAGGGATGTATTCAATTCCAGGAAATGGGGTGCGACCACTGAGACAGCTGCGTTCTCGAGACAGTTTCAGAGGCGCATGATGGGACGGATGGGAACCCTTACTTTCAGCTACCGCTTTGGACAGACCGACCAGCAGCAAAAAAAGAAGAACAACAGGAACAACCAGGATCAGCAGGGAGATTTCCAGGGAGAAGACTTTTAGCCGGCACGCTAATATCGTACAACAATTAGCTAATTTCTCAGACAGGATTTCAGTCCTGGCGGGGCCTTATTGTCGATAAAGTTCTTTTTATTTGTAAATTGTAAACTGAAAAAACGACGGATTTACTAACCGCTTAAAATTAAAATGACGAAAAAAAATCAGTTCCTGTTTCCCATTATTCTGGTAACATCTTTATTTTTCCTGTGGGCATTTCTCCATAATATAAATCCAATTTTAATCCCGCATCTCAGGAAAGCCCTGCAACTGAGTGACACCCAATCTTCTTTTATTGATATTTCTGTTTCACTTGCTTACTTCGTCATTGCTATCCCGGCGGGCTTGTTCATGCACAAGTTCGGATATAAGAAGGGGATCATATTCGGGCTGATCCTGTATGCAGTTGGCGCGCTGCTGTTCATACCTGCTGCCTCTGCAAGAAATTATACGTTCTTTCTCTCGGCTCTTTTCGTCATAGCGAGTGGTGCAACGTTCCTGGAAACAGTGGCCAATCCTTATATATCCATTCTTGGAAACAAGGAGACTTCTGAACAAAGGCTTAACTTCGCCCAGTCCTTCAACGGAGTTGGTGCATTCCTGGCACCCATCATTGGCGGGCAGTTTATCCTTTCGGGCATAGAACACTCCCCTGCCGAATTGCAGATGATGTCGCCCGACCAGTTGAATGCCTATCTTCAATACGAAGCTGACACGGTAAAAATCCCTTATATCATCATTGCGGTGGTGGTTATTCTCCTGATCGGCCTGTTCCTGTTAACCCGGCTTCCGGAAGTGCAGGCAGACGACAGCGAACTGGAGGGCCATGCAACTAAATTTTCAGCTAAAGTACTCCGTCACCGTCATTTGTCAATGGCTGTTATAGCTCAGCTTTTTTATGTGGGCGGTCAGGTAGGGATCGGCAGCTTTTTTATCCGGTATTCGAAGTTTGTAGCCGATATCAGTGAGAAAGACGCAGCCTTCCTGTGGGGATCATTTGCGATGGTTGGATTTATGGTCGGCCGCTTTGTGGGTACATTCCTGATGAAATATATCAAGCCTGCAAAACTGCTCAGCATTTACGCGCTGATCAGCATCCTCCTTCTTATTATTTCAGTCTCTGTAAAAGGATCCTTTGCTGTATATTCTTTAATCGTGATCCCTTTCTTCATGTCGATCATGTTCCCGACAATTTTTGCTCTTGGTATTAAAGGCCTGGGAGAAGAAACCAAGATCGCTTCATCTTTCCTGGTAATGGCGATCATTGGTGGAGCCATCGCGCCTGTAGCCATGGGGTATATCTCCGATAAGACAGGCAGCATTCAGACGGCCTATATCGTACCGCTGATCTGTTTTGCTGTTGTTCTGTTCTTCGGTCTCAGGGGCCACCGAATCGCTCAGCATCACGAATCCGATAATTAAAATCCCATATGTTTAGCTTAAACAACAAAACAGCTATTGTGACTGGTGCGGGAAGCGGAATTGGCCGTGCAGTCGCCCTGACATTCGCTTCCGCCGGTGCACATGTTTATGTCACTGACCTGAACGCCGGAAATGCGGAAAGTACCGTAGAGGAAATCAAGCAATCCGGAGGCGGGGCAACAGCGCTTCTTTGCGATGTATCGAACCAGGAAGCTGTGGTAACAGCATTCCAGACGATCGGAAGGATTGACATCCTGGTGAATAGTGCAGGAGTTTCTCATATCGGCCGGGTAGATAATACCAGCTCAGAGGACTTTGAAAAAGTATTCCGGGTAAACGTTCAGGGAGTTTATAACTGCCTGTATGCAGCGATCCCCGTAATGAAAACGACCGGAGGCGGAGCTATTGTAAACCTGGCCTCCATTGCTGCGGTTGTCGGACTGTCTGACCGCTTTGCTTATTCTATGAGTAAAGGAGCCGTATATGCCATGACCTTGTCGGTTGCGAAAGATTACATCGGCGACAATATCCGGTGTAACAGCATTTCACCGGCAAGAGTACATACACCGTTTGTGGATGGGTTTCTTGCCAAGAACTATCCGGGCCAGGAGAAGGAGATGTTTGAAAAACTCTCGAAGACCCAGCCTATCGGAAGGATGGGCACGCCTGATGAGATTTCAAAATTAATCCTGTATCTGTGTTCAGATGAGGCTTCATTTATTACAGGTAACGATTACCCTATAGATGGCGGATTTATAAAACTCAACAGCTGATATTCACTACCTCTTCTTACCGGGAGGAAACCCAATAAATTATGAAACTAATACGTCACGGAGAAATTTATAAAGAAAAACCAGGAGTGATCATCGGCGATGTTCGGTATGATGCATCTGCTTTTGGTGAAGATTTTAACGAAGCGTTTTTCGAAACTGGCGGCCTTGAGCGCCTCAAAAAGTTCATTGACGGGAACAAAGCAGAATTAACACCTCTTCCTGAAGGAACAAGGTTAGGTTCTCCGGTTGCAAGGCCTTCCAAGATCTTATGTATAGGGCTTAACTATGCTGATCATGCTAAAGAAAGTAATGCCGCACTTCCACCGGAGCCTGTGCTCTTCATGAAATCGACCACGTCCCTGGTTGGGCCGTACGACGACATTGTTATCCCGAAAAATTCAGTAAAGACCGACTGGGAAGTGGAACTGGCCATTGTTGTTGGTAAAAAAGCGAGCTATGTAGAAGAATCAGAGGCAATGGACTATATAGCAGGCTATTGCCTGCACAATGACGTTTCTGAGAGAGAGTTTCAGCTTGAAAGAAGCGGCACATGGGATAAAGGCAAAGGATGCGATACTTTTGCTCCTGTAGGCCCGTTCCTTGCAACCCCTGATGAGATAGGAGATCCGCACCAGCTTCGTCTGTGGCTAACTGTAAATGGCCGGACCATGCAGGACGGGAACACCCGGGATTTCATCTTCAACATCCCGTTCCTGGTCTCTTACCTGAGCCAGTTCATGACTTTACTTCCGGGCGATATTATCTCAACAGGAACTCCCAAGGGGGTTGGTCTCGGCATGACCCCACCCGTTTACCTGAAGCCGGGAGATGTAGTGGAACTTGGAATAGATGGACTCGGGAGCTCTAAGCAAACGGTAAAAGCTTATGCTAAGAATTGATTCTCATCAGCATTTCTGGAAGTTCGACCCTATAAGGGACAGCTGGATCACAGAAGATATGTCTGTCATCCGCCGGGATTTCCTTCCTTCCAACCTCGCGCCGCATCTTCAGCAGCATGCACTGGATGGATGTATTGCGGTACAATCAGATCAGTCGGAGAAAGATAACGATTTCCTGCTGGAGCTCGCAGAGGCGAACCCTTTTATCAAGGGGATAGTAGGATGGGTGGACCTTCAGGCGGAAAATATAGAGGAGATCCTCGACTTCTGGTGCCGTCACAAAAAGCTAAAAGGCTTCCGGCATGTACTCCAGGGGGAGACAGATCGTGCTTTAATGCTGAAACCCGAATTTAAAAGGGGAATAAAGGCACTTGAGAAGCATGAGTATACTTACGATATACTGATCTTCACCGACCAGATCGCTTATGCAACAAAGCTGGCTCAATTTTTCCCTGATCAGAAGTTTGTGCTCGACCATATTGCTAAGCCCGGCATAAAAGACGGCCTGACAGAACCCTGGAGAACGGATATCCGCGAGCTGGCAACCTGCGACAATGTCTACTGC
>JBQGEO010000176.1:0-4632 GCA_052039655.1 Pararcticibacter sp. | reverse complement strand
AACTATACATTATTTAAGCTTAAAAATTAATATTTACTTGTATTTTATAGATAAAATCTGTTATTTGCTTGTGTTTTATTGATTTTTACAAGAAAACTCGTCTTTTATTTGGGTTTTTGCACTGTTTTAAGTTCTGTAGTTTTGTTTTTTCAACTAAAAGGTTCTTTTTCTTAGGGGTGGCTTGTGATGGTAGTTGATCAGTCAAGCCCTTAATAGTTTAGTTTGTTTGACCGGGGATAATACTCTTTTATTTACTTTATAAAAAAAATTAATAATTGTTACTATGTTGAATAATTTTTTCTATTTTAGTCCTATGCTAACTAATGGTAAACCTTCACTGGTTTATGACGAAAAGACAATGTGTGATATGTCAGATCAGAAAAAAAGATACCACGATATAACTCTTTAAACAACTACTATGACAGGATTATTTACTCAGACTAAGAGGTACGCTCTCTTAATGACACTTTTGTTCTCTTTCCTGGCTTCAATAACGGTACTCGGGCAGACAAAATTAGTCAAAGGAAAGGTGACGGATGCCGGCGGAGAGGCCTTGCCGGGTGTTTCCGTTTTAATAAAAGGCGCCAAAACGGGTACCACAACTGATAATCAGGGAAGGTTCAGTCTGAACGTCTCCGGTGGCGCTACACTTGTTTTTACTTTCATCGGATTTCAAACTGCTGAAATAAAAGTACAGGCCGCAGCAGAATTGAATGTCGTGTTAAAGGAGGTAAGTTCTCAACTAAACGAGGTGGTTGTGGTTGGGTATGGTACGCAGAAAAAGGTAAACCTTACCGGTAGTGTTTCAGTTGTTGGGGGAGAAGAGATGGCGAAACGCCCTGTTGCTTCTGCTTCTATGGCATTGCAGGGTATCGCGCCTGGCGTAACGGTTACGCAGGCATCGGGGCTGCCCGGCAGCGATCAGGGAACCATCCGGATCAGGGGAATAGGATCATTCAGAGCAGGACAGGATCCGCTTGTGCTGATCGATAATATAGAAATGAGCCTGGATGCCATAGATCCGAATAATATTGAAACGATATCTGTGCTGAAGGATGCAGCTGCTGCCGCAATATATGGGTCCCGGGCAGCTAATGGTGTTGTGCTCATTACTACAAAGCGCGGAAAAAAAGATGCTACGACTGTACAATACACCAGTTACCTGGCAAAACAGGAAGCCAGTAATTTTCCCGACAAGGTGACTGCGGTCGAACATATGCAGTATCTCAACCAGGCCAGGCAGAATATAGGGCAGGCGGCTGGTTTTAGTGAGAGCCTGATTAATGACTATATCAATCTCGGCGCAGATAATTTTGAACGCTTTGATACTGATTGGATAGACCAGGTGCTTAGCAACAACGGGGTCATGCAGAATCATAACTTATCCCTGTCTGCTGGTACAGAAAAGATAAAAATGTATGCTTCAGGTAGCTTGCTTGATCAGAATGGCATTACAGAGAATACGAAAATGAAGCGTTATGATCTCCGCTTCAATACCGACGTAGTATTGGCAAAGAATCTCCAGGCATCTATGGACCTGACTTTGAATAAGCAGGACCGGAACTGGCCGGGAGGGGCTTCTCCCAATTTTATCATTTCTCAGGCTATTGGGTTGCCAGCCAACCAGCCCGGTGTTTTCAACTCCGGGGAATATGGGGAAGGCTGGGCTAACAGAAACCCAATTGCGCTCGCCCGGTCTTCAGGATTTGATAACCGCGTAACCAATACGCGGGTGATCGCCGGATCGTTAAAGTATACTCCTGTAAAGGGACTTGACCTTTTTGCGACCTATAATTCAAATAGTTTTAATGTAAGGAACCGCAAACTGATCAAACAATATCAGGTATACACAGCTGATGTGGTGAATAATGCACTCGTTCCGTCTGTTCTATATCCGGCAAATAATTCGTTATCAGACGCTATTACCGAGAACACCCGTGATATGTTCAGGGCGCAGGCTACCTATGCCCGTTCTTTCGGTAAGCACAATGTCTCTCTGCTTGGAGGGTTTAGTACAGAAAATCTGAAGATCTCCGGAATCGGCGGTACCACGGTTATCAATCTCGATCCTGGCAAACCGTATTTGACGAATGGTGATATGTCGCAGGTCGGTCTTTCAGGCGAGGAGAACAGGTTTAAAATGGCATCTGTTTACAGCAGGATCAATTATAACTACGATGAAAAGTATTTATTCGAAGCCAACGGCAGATGGGATGCGACTTCAAGATTTTTACAGGATAACTGGTGGGGACTTTTTCCTTCTGTCTCAGCGGGCTGGCGTATTTCGCAGGAGGGCTTCTGGGAAGGCCTGAAATCTGTCGTTAACGAAGCGAAGATCAGGACTTCTTACGGTTCTCTTGGTAACCAGAATATACAGGATGACAACGGAGCTCCATTGTATTATCCGGCCTATTCAGCCTATGGAACCTCTTACCCCTATTACTTTAACAATCAAATAAATAACGGATATGCAGTGGTTCAGGCGGCATATGCCGATATAAAGTGGGAAACTTCTACACAGTTTGATATAGGCGTTGATCTTGGATTCCTGAAAAACCGCTTATCACTTACTGCCGATTATTACCGCAGGGATATCAAAGACATGCTTCAAAATATTCCTATACCCTCATATGTCGGGCTGTCTGCTCCTTATATCAATGCAGGTAGCATGCGTAATACGGGCTGGGAGCTCGCAGCGGGCTGGAAAGATAATATAAATGATTTTCGCTATCAGGTTCAGCTGACGCTATCTGATGTGAAGAACAAAGCAATTGATCTGAATGGCCAGGAATATTTAAGCGGGCTGCTAATATCAAGGGAAGGCTATCCGCTCAACTCTTATTATGGCTTCATTGCTGACGGCTTGTATCAAAGCGATGAAGAAGTGGCAAAAGGACCCAGCAGGTGGAATAGCGTTACAAAGGCTGGTGATATCAGGTATAAAGACATCAGCGGGGCAAACGGTCAGCCGGATGGTGTAATCGATAACTACGACCGCGCCATTCTGGGAAATTCTTTTCCAAGGTATGAGTACAGTGCTAATTTTGCCGCTCAGTGGAAAGGCTTTGACCTGACAGCCTTCTTTCAGGGCGTTGGTAAGAAAGATAACTATCTGTCAGGTACTGGTTCTCAGGCCTTCTTCTCAGGTCAGTTCCAGGGAACCATGTTCGACTATATGAAGGATTTCTGGACACCTGAAAACCCCGGTGCTTCTTATCCACGTCTCACGATTAACAATACTTCTCATAACTACGATAATTCATCCTACTGGATCCGGTCGGGCGCTTATTTAAGGCTTAAGAATCTTGTAGTGGGATACACTTTGCCTAAGAGCATCACAAGCCGTGCAAAAATCGGTCAGGTGCGATTTTATGTAAGCGGGCAGAACCTCTTCACCTGGGATAGTTTCTATCCGGGATTTGATCCCGAAATTAATAACAGCAATGGCGAATTCTATCCCATTATGAAAACGTACACATTTGGCTTAAACGTAAACTTCTAAGGTTATGAAGAAGATATTTTATTTCGCAGCTCTCATTGGCAGTCTTATCTTTTCTTCCTGCCAGAAATTTCTTGAAGAATCTCCCGTATCTGAACCCACAACTGGTTCCTTTCTCAGAACAAAGGCTGAAATGGACGTGGCTCTCACCGGAGTCTATAACTCGGTAAACTGGAACAGCGGCTCAATCCCTTACCAGATTAACTTTGATAACTGGACGGATATCGGTGTTCTCCGCCTTGCAAGTACGGCTGAAGGTGCTTACGATGCAAGTCATGGCAGCCTTTCCACGATATGGAACTTCGCTTATACAACCATTCAGCGGGCCAATACGATGATCAGCGGGATGGAAGCCGGCAAATCCACTGTCGCAGAGAATGTTTACAACAGGCTGCAGGCAGAGGCAAGGGTGCTGCGTGCTTTTTCCTATTATCATTTGGTGTTCATGTTCGGAGATGTCCCCCTGTTAACTCACCCGCTCCGGTATGAAGAATATTATAATCAGACAAAATCCTCCAAAGCGGATATCATTGCTTTTCTGTACAAAGAACTGGATGAATCCGCCAGTCACCTGGATTGGTCGGTTTCAGACCGTGGGAGACTGAACAAAGCAGTTGCCCTTGGACTTAAAGCCAGGATTGCATTATATAACGGCGATTTCGCCATTGCTGCTGAGGCGGCAAAGTCAGTGATGGACAATGCAGGGCTAAATCTTAACCCTCAGTTCGGCGCACTCTTTACCAGGAGTGGTCAGAACGCCAACTCGGGTAAAGAGATCATGTTTGAGTTAATGTATTCAGACGCTGCTCAAAATTCTATCAATTACATTCCGCTCGGGCAGGGCTCCCGGAACCTGGGAGGCCAGTCAGGACGGTTCCCATCTCAAAGGCTTGTCGATAATTTCGAAGCAACGGATGGAAAAAGAATTGACGAATCTTCTGTATACGATCCGGCTAAACCTTCGGAGAACCGGGATAAGCGCTTAAAGTACACCGTTGTTATGCAGGGTGATACCATCACACAAAACAATGCAAAGGCAATCTTTGATATGTATCACACCAGTACTTTGTTCCTCAATGGTGGCAAATGGGTATCACAAACCAATAACGACTTTTCAAATGCATATGGTCCTG
>JBQGEO010000175.1:0-3578 GCA_052039655.1 Pararcticibacter sp. | reverse complement strand
GAGATTCCCCAAACGTTTTATTATTTTCTGGCCGCGGGATTCGTTTTTGCGATGATTGACGGGGCAATAGGAATGTCGTACGGGGTGACATCTACAACGTTTAGTCTTTCTATGGGAATTCCGCCTGCGTCGGCGAGTACGGCTGTTCATCTCTCGGAGATCCTGAGTAACGGGATCGCGGGGGTGATGCATTACAAGATGGGTAATGTGAATATGAAACTTTTTAAAATGCTGGTGATCCCGGGGATCATTGGTTCTATGACCGGCGCTTACCTTCTTTCTTCGCTGGAACATTACAGCCGGTATACTAAACCTGTCGTATCATTGTACACGCTGATTCTGGGGTGTGTGATCCTTAGGAAGGCTTTGAATATTGCTGCAAAGAAAACTGCGAATTCTAAAAAGATTACGAATATCAGGGGGCTCGGACTGTTCGGTGGTTTTGTGGATGCCGTTGGCGGCGGGGGATGGGGCTCTATTGTGCTGTCTTCTCTTATTGCAGGCGGCAGGCATGCCCGTTTCTCGCTCGGGGCTGTGAAGCTTTCGCGCTTTTTTGTAGCTTTTATGAGTTCGCTGACTTTTGTGACTGTACTGAAGGGCCTGCATTGGGAAGCGATTGGCGGACTGGTGCTGGGGAGCGCTGTGGCTTCGCCTATTGCTGCACGGGTGGCAAATAAGATCTCAGCAAAGTCGATCATGCTGGCTGTAGGAGTAATTGTGATCCTGGTTAGTCTGAAGAGTATAGGGGGATTTCTATTGGCTTTTGGTAGTTAGCTTTTGGTAGTTAGCTATCAGCAATTAGCAATCGGCTGTCGGCGGGGCGATCGGAGCTTGTGGAGTGATGGGGAAATTCAGGTTTGCACCGGGGAGAGTACCTGAAGATGAATGCTGGCTGCAATCAGGGGATTGTCCTTTTTCAAAATATATTAGGCTTATCATTCGTTGAAACTTATATTAGCGAATAATTAATTTTAATAAAGAATGCAGGCAGCTAAAAGCCCATTGCCAATAGCTAACTGCTTTTTAATCATGAACGAACAATCCAGATTAATTCGTAACCAGGCTGAACGAAGCCAGCATCGGGAACATTCGGTTCCTTTGTATCTTACTTCAAGTTTTATTTTTGACAGTGCGGAGCAGGGGAGAGCTGTTTTTGCTGAAGAGGAGGAGGGGAATGTATATTCCCGGTATTCTAACCCAAATACTACGGAGCTGATCAGTAAGGTTTGTGAGCTGGAAGGTGCAGAGGCCGGGCTGGCATTTTCTTCGGGGATGGCGGCTGTGTTTGCATCTATGGCAGGGTTGCTGAGAAGCGGGGACCATGTTGTTGCCTGCCGTTCGATATTTGGTTCTACACACCAGCTGTTGAACCAGCTTTTTCCGCGCTGGGGAATTACCTATACGTATGTGGATGCGTTGAAAACGGATGAATGGGAAGCTGCAATACGGCCGGAAACGAAGATGATCTTCCTGGAAACTCCTTCTAACCCCGGGCTTGAGCTCGTGGACCTGGAGTGGCTGGGTAGTTTGAAGAAGAAGTATCCGCAGATTATCCTGAACGTGGATAATTGTTTTGCGACACCATACCTGCAGAAGCCAATTGAGTATGGGATTGACCTTGTTTGTCATTCTGCTACGAAATATATGGACGGACAGGGACGGGTGCTGGGAGGAATTGTGGCTGGGCGGGCTGACCTGATTAAGGAGCTGATGTTCTTTATCCGCCATACCGGGCCTGCCATGTCGGCCTTTAATGCCTGGATCTTTTCGAAAAGCCTGGAGACGCTTACTATCCGGATGGACCGTCATTGCAGCAGTGCTCTGAAACTTGCTGAGATGCTGGAAGAGCATCCGGAAGTGGAGGTGGTCAGGTATCCTCACCTGGCATCTCATCCGCAGTATGAACTGGCGAAGAAGCAGATGAAACAGGGCGGAGGGATTGTTACTTTCGTGGTGAAGGGCGGCTTTGAAAGGGCAAAATGTTTTCTGGATGCCCTGCAGATGATCCTGATCACGTCTAATCTCGGTGACTCGCGTTCTATTGCCACACACCCGAGCTCTACCACCCATTCTAAGCTGACTGAAGAGGAGCGCGTAAACCTGGGGATTTATCCTGGTTCGATCCGCATTTCAGTGGGGCTGGAAGATTGTGAAGATATCCTGCAGGATGTAAAACAGGCGCTGGACAATTCGAAGCAGTAAAAATCGTTTAAGGATAGTATGAAAGTAGAATTAAGCCGTATAAATGATGCGGTGCATTTTGAATCTTCCGGTTCGGGAGATGTAAAAGTTCATATTGATGGTTCTCCGGAGATTGGCGGAGAGGGAAAGGGGGTACGCCCGATGGAACTCGTGCTGATGGCCCTGGGTTCGTGCAGCTCTTTTGATCTGATCCAGATCCTGAAAAAACAACGACAGGAGATTGAAGATATTTCGGTTTCTGTTGAAGGTGAGCGTGCGGATGCAGTTCCGGCTGTTTTTACGAAGATCAGGATGCAGTTTCGCCTGAAAGGAGATATTGACCTGGCGAAGGCAGAAAAGGCTGCTGAACTTGCTGTGAAGAAATACTGCTCTGTGCATGATATGCTCGCTGCGGGAGGAGTAGAGATCACGTATGAGATAGTTGTGGAGAGTTGAAAGTTAAAAGTTGAAAGTTGAAAGTTGAAAGGGGGAGGATCTTGTGGAAAGGATAGACGTGGCCTGTCGGGGGTTTTCTTTATTGGCTTTTTGATTTTGACGTCGCAGGAGTTTTTAAACTCTTGACTTTAAACTCTGAACTTTATACTTTAAACTTCGCGCTTGATGCTTTTTTCGTTTACCATTTATAACTTAAGTTGCCTTGCTTCTCCTCACCTTCCTGGTTGCTGTTGCTGTTAATTTCCTGGGGTACATTCCTCTGGGAAATATTAATCTTACCACGGTGCAGATCTCGGTTAACCGGGGTCTGAAGCAGGCGCTATATTTCACCGGAACTTTTGCGGTGATGGATGTCCTGATCACGTATATCCTGATGCGTTTTGCCGAGTGGTTTGCCGGGCATAAAAACTGGTGGCATTTCCTGGATTACCTTCTTATTGTTGTTTTTCTTGTAATGGGCTATATGAGCTGGCATGCTTCTACTCACCAGAAGAAAGTGGAGTATAAGGCTCATGAAAGTATCCGGTATGGAATTGTTCTGGGGATCTTTAACCCGATGCAAATACCCTTCTGGATGATCGGGGGAACTTATCTTATTTCGCATGGCTGGATTACAACGGAGGGAGCAGGTATTGAACTTTTTGCCATTGGCGCAGGGCTAGGTGCCTTTCTCTGTCTTTTTCTTTTTGCCAGATTTGCACGGTATATCCAGGAGAAGTTTGCACTTAGCGCCCGTATTATTAACCGGAGTATTGCCTTTGTTTTTTTTACACTTGCCGCCATTCATGTGTTAAAACTCTTATTCTGAGTAGTTTGTTTTTAGCTGATAGCTATCAGCAATTGGAGACTCGTTAAAAACTTTTAGATTATTCGTTGCTTTCATTTAGTGCTTTCCGTTCGCTGTAAGCTGTCCTGCTTTTAACTTTCAACTTTCAACTTGT
>JBQGEO010000174.1:0-4832 GCA_052039655.1 Pararcticibacter sp. | reverse complement strand
AAGAAGATACATAGTAATCATGTCTTTTGCCTTTATTGATAAAATCAATAACCCTGTTACGGGTTGAAGCATAAAGATAGGAGGATACCGATATCTCCGGTTCAATCTGATCTGCTTTAGACCATAACGTGGCAAACACATCCTGAATGATATCGGTGGCGTCATCGTCGCTTCTAAGCATTCGCCTGGCATGCCGGAACAATATCGCCCAGTAACGTCTGTATGTTTCTGTAAAAGCGTGTTCGTCCCTGCATTTTATCAGGAGGAAGAGTTCCTTATCTGAGTATTCCCGGAGTGATGGCATGTCCAAATCGAATACAAGATAGAAATAAATGACATTTTATTCAAACCAAGGTGCTTTCTTTTTAAAATATCGTGACGTTTCTGTTAATGATTTATTAAATTAATAGTTGGAGCCTTTCTTTCTCTTTACCACTCTCCGTTGCGCAGGGCCCTGATCTTTTCAAAGTACAGATTTCCGTCGTACGCTAATCTTATTTTCATCAAGGGTTCGTCGATGAATTCTACCAGGTGCCTTTCTTCAGCTTCCCCGGGAGTAAGAGTTCGCCCTGAAAGCTCCAGTAAAGGAGCCTCACCCTGCGGGATCTGAAAGGCTTCTACTATTTCAGCCGGACTCCATTCTTTAGTATTAACGGAGTCTTTCCTCATGCAATTCTCTGATTCGGCATTGAGCGATACGGTGACCAGCACGAGACTGTCAAAAAAAATCCTGTATAAAAAAAGAAAACGACCTGAGACTTACTTGTTCCGGGGCGATTACGGTGTTCACTTCATGGAGGCGGTATGTCGGTCAGATTGGGACAGGCAGGTGCGAACGGCGCGGGTAGGTGAATTCCTCAAACCGGACTATGTTTGGCTGGCTTTTTGTAATTTAGCCGCTGATGACAAAAAATGAAAAACCAACGATCCTGGTAGTCAATGACGATGGCATTGACGCTCCGGGAATTAAGGTGTTGATTGATACAATGAAAGAGCTTGGCAGGGTAGTAGTGGTAGCACCCGATGGCCCGCAATCGGGTACAGGCCATGCCATTACTATTGCGAAGCCGCTCCGTCTTGACCAGGTACATATTTATCCTGATGTCGAGATGTATAAATGCTCCGGCACTCCTGTTGATTGTGTAAAACTTGCAGTAAATAAAGTTTTTGAAGGAAAGAAGCCTGATTTGTGTGTCTCAGGGATCAATCATGGTCTGAATCATTCTATTAATGTTATTTATTCCGGTACGATGTCGGCCGCAGTGGAAGGTGCAATTGAAAGTATTCCTTCGATAGGCTTTTCTTACGATGATTTTTCTTATCAGGCTGATTTTTCCGTCTGCGTTCCTTATGTAAAAGCAATAGCTAAAGAAGTGCTGAGGAACGGTCTTCCCCAGGGTTCGCTGCTTAATGTCAATTTTCCAAAGGTGAAAAAGATAAAGGGAATTAAGATCTGCCGGCAGGCGAGTGCCAAATGGGCGGAAGAATTTGACGAACGTACGGACCCCAACAACCGCAATTATTACTGGCTGACCGGCGTGTTCCAGCTTAATGATAAGGGGGAAGATACGGATGTATGGGCATTGAAAAACGAGTATGCGGCAGTGGTGCCCGTTCAGTTTGACTTAACGGCGCATCACGCAATTCCTGTATTAAATAACTGGCAGTTCGATGTTGAAGCGTGATAATATTTGGATTGGCGTTATCCTGGGACTTGTGCTTCCGGGGATAGCTGCTTTTTTTGTAGAAGTGCTGAAGAAGAATGTACGTATTCTTGAAAAGGATGATTTATTATACATTGGGTGTGCAGCACTTAATATGGTCTTGGTAAAGTATCTGTTCAAGCAGTATAAGGAAAACACAGCAAGGGGCGTGGTGGCGTCAACGTTTATCTGTGCCCTGGTCTTCTTCCTTTATAAAATGCGATAAACTGCAATGAAATACTACCTGATCGCCGGAGAAGCTTCGGGTGACCTGCATGGGTCTAACCTGATGAAAGCAATCAAAAATACAGACGCGAAAGCCCAGTTTCGTTTTCTGGGTGGTGATCTGATGATCGCCCAGGGGGGAGAACTGGTGAAGCACTACAGCGACATGGCTTTTATGGGGTTTGTAGAAGTAGCTTTGAACTTAAGGACGATACTGAGAAACCTGAGTCATGCAAAAGAGGATTTGCTGCGGTTTAAGCCGGATGCTCTTGTCCTGATCGACTTCCCGGGATTTAATATGAAGATTGCTGAGTTTGCCAAACAGCATCATATTAAGGTATTCTATTATATCTCACCGAAGGTATGGGCATGGAATCAAAAGCGGGTGCTCAAGATAAAGAAGGTTGTGGATCACCTTTTTTGTATCCTGCCGTTTGAAGTAGATTTCTATCGCTCGTGGGGGATGGAGGTGGATTATGTAGGCAACCCTCTTCTCGATGCTATCGCTGATTTTCGGCCTGCTCCCGATTTCAGGGAAAAGAATGGTTTGAGCGAACGCCCCCTGGTCGCACTGCTTCCGGGAAGCCGCAAACAGGAGATCAGCAAGATCTTACCTGATATGCTGGCTACTGCATCCCGTTTTCCTGATTACCAGTTTGTTATTGCCGGAGCCCCAAACTTCGGTGAAGACCATTACCGGTCGTTTATGACCGGGGTGGAATACCCTGTTGTATTTAACCAAACATACGACCTTTTGTCGAACTCGGAGGCTGCCGTGGTAGCTTCGGGCACAGCTACCCTGGAAACGGCTCTTTTTCATATTCCGGAAGTGGTGGTCTATAAGGCGAACGGTATCTCGATAGCTATAGCACGCCTCGTGATTAAAATAAGATTTATTTCTTTGGTAAACCTTATTATGGATAAGGAAGTGGTAAAGGAGCTGATCCAGCAGGACTGCAGTCCGGAGAAAATAGGAGCGGAGCTTCATTTGCTTTTGAAGGATACGGGGTACCGGAATAATATGCTGCAGAATTACCGGACCTTGTCAGAAAAGATGGGAGAGCCTGGAGCATCGAAGCGGACAGCAGAGGGCATCGTGAAATATTTAAAGACTAGTTAGAAGGTGGCAGCCGAAAATACCGCTGCCCATTTTGAAATATGAAAGCAATTCTTTTTGATTTGAACGGAACCATGATCGATGACATGGAATATCATACCGAGGCCTGGTATAAGATCATTGTTGAAGACTTTGGCAGGAATATGACACGCGATGAGGTGAAACTGGAAATGTACGGGAAAAACTCGGAGGTACTGGAGCGTGTATTCGGCAAAGGCCACTTTACAGATGAGGAGATCTATAATCTTTCGATAGAAAAGGAAAAACGTTACCAGGAGGCTTTCCGGCCGAAACTGAAACTCATCGATGGATTGGATGAGTTTCTTGCAAGTGCATATGAAAAGGGTATTAAAATGGCCGTAGCCTCTGCTGCTATTCCTTTTAACATTGATTTCGTGCTCGATGGCCTTAACATCCGGAAATATATTTCTGCCGTTGTAAGTGCCGACGATGTTCAATTCAGTAAACCTCATCCCGAAACTTTTTTAATGGCTGCGGATAAACTTGGCGTTAAACCTGAAGACTGCCTGGTTTTTGAAGATAATCCCAAAGGGGTGGAAGCCGCTCAGAAGGGTGGCATGAAAGCCATGGTGATCACCACTATGCACGAAGAGCATGAGTTCGAAGGGCTTGATAATATTGTAGGATTTATAAAGGATTATAATGATAAGCTGGCGAGGGAAGCGATGGGGCAGGAGTTGAAAGTTGAAAGTTCGAATGAAATAGGCCTTAAATGAAAAAGGTTATAAGCAGAGGAGTACCTGAACCGGTTTTCCTCTACTTATAACCTTTTTCTAATTTAACGTTAAAGTTTAAACTTTCGACTTTTAACTTTAAACTTACTACTTATAGGCCGCTTCGCTCCATCTCAGCTCGTTCTTTAGCTGGTAGAGGGTGGTTTCTTTGCCGATCTTCACGAATTCGATACCTGCCATTTCTGCGAAATCCTGCATGTGCTCAGAAGTAAGGTTCTGGCTGTAGCAGGTGTGGTGCGCACCACCGGCGAGAATCCAGGCAGCACATCAGGTCTTCATATCTGGGTATGGTTTCCAGAGGACACGGGCTACCGGTAATTTCGGCAGATCGTGCTGAGGTGCTACGGCTTCTACTTCGTTGACCAGCAGACGGAAGCGGTTGCCCATATCGATAATGGATGCGTTGATGGCAGGGCCTGCGGCAACGTTGAATACCAGGCGCACAGGATCTGCTTTGCCGCCGATGCCTAAGGGGTGAATTTCGCAGGCAGGTTTTCCATCTGCTATTGATTCACAGATTTCAAGCATGTGAGAGCCGAGAACAAGAGGATTGGATGGATCGAAATGGTAAGTATAATCTTCCATGAAGGCATTACCTCCTTTAAGGCCGCTTCCCATCACTTTCATGGCACGCACCAGGGCTGCAGTCTTCCAGTCGCCGTCGCCCGCAAAGCCGTAGCCCTGGTTCATAAGGCGCTGTGCTGCAAGCCCTGGCAGCTGTACCATTCCATGCAAATCTTCAAATGTATCGGAGAACCCTTTAAAGCCTCCGTCCTGAAGGAATGTCTTCAGGCCAAGCTCAATTCTGGCAGCATCACGGAGTGATGAATATTGTGCACCGCCTTTTCTGAGAGCTTCTACAACAGCATATCTTTCCTCGTATTCAGCTGTGAGGGTATCCACTTCGCTGTCGCTGATCTGGTTGATCACAGAAACGAGGTCTCCGATTCCGTGGGTATTTACAGAAAAACCGAATTTCAGTTCTGCCTCTACTTTATCACCATCGGTTACTGCAACGAAACGCATATTGTC
>JBQGEO010000173.1:0-19363 GCA_052039655.1 Pararcticibacter sp. | reverse complement strand
CTGCTGCTCGTAAGCCAGGTTGTCTGTGAGCCACCAGTTCTCGATAGCAAACTCCGTGGTCTGCTCTATCCCCTTTTCATTAATAAAGAACTTTCTCAGGCAGCCCTGTAGTACAAAAAAATGCGAGCGGCATACCGCCCCCGCCATCATCAGGTTCTCTTTCTTCTTAATTTTCTCCAGTGTGAAATACCGCAGAATAGCATCAAACTCGCTGTCATCTACTTCAATAAACTTTTCCAGGTGCTTCCTGAACAGATCAGACATAATGTATCAGTTGAAACTCAAATATACTTTACAGCGAGACAGCCGAAAGCAATTAATGTATCTTTTTCAGAGATAATGGGGGTAGTCCGATATAATTGAGCAAATTTGCATTAATTTATCCGAAGGCTATGGCCCTGGTTAATGAGATATGGAAATTTTAATTATTATTCTTCTGATCCTTTTAAACGGCATTTTTTCCATGAGCGAAATTGCCCTGGTATCGTCTAAACGGTTTAAACTCGAAAGTGCGGTAAGGAAAGGATCGAAAGGAGCACAGCAGGCGCTGAACCTGTCAGGCAATCCTAATACATTTCTTTCTACAGTTCAGATCGGAATTACCCTCATCGGGATTCTTACCGGTATTTTCAGCGGCAACACGATCACCAGTGATCTGAAGGCGATGATCGAGAACGTAGAATTTTTACGGCCGGCAGCAGACAGTCTTTCAGTCGCCGCCGTGGTTATCATTATCACATTCTTCTCTATTGTATTCGGCGAACTGCTGCCAAAAAGAATCGGACTGGCTTATCCCGAAGCCATTTCTTCGCTTATAGCGGGGCCCATGTATTTTATATCGGCAGTAGCGAAACCTTTCATCTGGTTGTTAGGAATAACGAATGACTTTTTTCTGAAGATCCTGGGGATAAAGGAAAAATCGGACTCTATTTCGGAGGAGGAGATCAATGCGATGGTACATGAGAGTGCAGCCCGTGGGGTGATAGAGGAAATAGAACAGGATATCGTGCGGCGGGTGTTTGCTCTTGGCGACCGCAAGGTCAGGGAACTGATGACGCACCGGACCGAACTTGCCTGGTTTGATGTGAATGACAGCCTTGAATCGATAAGAAAGAAGGCCGGACAGGAGAAACATTCTGTTTATCCGGTAGCCGATAAAAGCCTCGACAAGCTTCAGGGAATCGTCTTTTCAAAGGAACTTTTTATCAATCTTCATAAAGAAGAAGACTTCAACATCCTTGACTATAAAAGAAAACCGCTTTTCATTCATGAGAACACGCCTGCTTATAAAGTGCTGGAATTATTTAAAACCAGCCGGATGCATTATGCGATTGTGATTGACGAGTATGGGTCTCTAGAAGGCATGGTGACGATAAACGATGTCCTGGATGCACTGGTTGGCGAACACCCCGAATATTATGAAGAAGAATACCAGTTAGTACAAAGGGATGAAAATTCGTGGCTTATAGACGGGCAGTATTCTTTTTTTGAATTCCTCCGGTACTTTGAGCTTGAGGAAGACGAGGAAGAAAGCGGATTTTCTACCGTTGCCGGACTCGTACTCGAAAAACTGCATCACATCCCGGTAGCCGGCGAAAAACTGACATGGCGCAACTTTGAGATTGAAATAGTGGATATGGATGAACAGCGGATCGATAAAATCATCGTAACCAGGCTACATTAGGTTGCCGGAAGATGCGTCGACCGTAAAAACAAAGCCAACTCCGTGTACATTTTCGATTCTCACAGTATCTGATTCACGGAAAAGCTTCCGAAGCCTTGAGATAAATACGTCCAGGCTTCTGCCAAGGAAATAACTATCGTCTCCCCAGAGATCCTTCAGAATATCTTCTCTCCTGATGATCTCATTGGGCCTGCGGCAAAAATATTCAATCAGTTCGGCTTCTCTCTGGGTAAGAGATACGGTACGGTTATCGGATAATGAGAGAGTTAATCTTGATTTTTTCAACCGCATATCACCAAAGGAGATCTCCTCCGCTGACCTTTTGGTTTCAACCGGCACAGCGGCAGGAAGTTTTCCGCGATGTTTTACCATGTTACGAACTTTCAGTACCAGTTCGTCGGCATCAAATGGCTTTGTAATGTAATCTACGGCACCAATTTTCAATCCCTGCAACCTTTGTTCCTTTTCTTTCCGTGAAGTAAGAAAGATCAGATATGCCGATGGATCGACTGCCAGTAACTGTTCAGCCAGGTCAAAACCATTCATATCAGGCAGCTGAATATCCAGGATCACTACCTGGTAATCCGACGAGTGTTTTTCAAAAAAAGACAATGCAGGCCGCGCAGCGGTAAACCACGTAACCTCAAAATCCATGAGTTCAAGATACTGCTGGGTGACATTCCCCAGGTCAGCTTCATCCTCTACATACAGAATCTTTGTTATCATTGATCAGGAGATAAATATACTGAATTCGGTACCGGTGTTGACTTCGCTTTTTACTTCCATCTTCCACCCGTGAGCCCTGACACATTGCTGCGCATAATATAAGCCCAGACCAAGTCCGGGTACATGATTCAATTCTTTTCGCTGAATTCTGTAGAACTTTTCAAATATATATGTTACCATTTCCCTGTCCATTCCAACTCCGTTATCTGAGATCCGGAGCAAAACCTCCCCCCTATGCTGCACCATTTCCACGTTGATCAGCTTTTCCGGCTTATCGTTATATTTAACTGCATTGTCGAAGATGTTAAAGAGCATTGTTGTAAACCAGAAACGGTTCAGAGAAACTTTCACATCGCCGGGTATGGTCGACAGATAGATTCTGACGTCTTCAATCTCCGTCTTAAGACGATAATCATCCACGATTTCCTCCACCAGCTCATTCAGCATTTCATGCGATTTCTCCAGGGTTACATGATCCAGCCGCGCAATATCAAGCACCTGGCCAAACAGGAGTTCAAGACGCCTTGATTGTCTGTATATGACGTTTGACAAAGACTTCACCTTATCAGCATCAGCCAGCACCCGTTCATTCTGAAGGTTTTTATTAGCCACCATAATGGTAGCGATAGGAGTATGAAACTCATGGGTAATACTATCTACAAAATCTGTTTTCATCTCCGCAAGGCGTTTTACCCTGATCCAGTTACGATAAGTGATATAGTAAATAAGCAGTACCGAAAGCGATGCAAGCAGCGCCAGCACGAAGGCGGGCACTGTGGCCTTAAAGATCTGCCAGTTCCTGTCGTTTTTATCTGCGTGAAAAGAAAAACCGATTTCAAAAGAACGTATGCCGTCGGTAGAGGTTACAGTCAGTCCCGAAATCAGGTTTTGCGCTAAAGGCGAAGTCAGATTACCCCCTAAAATGTACCCGCGGCTACTTTGATATTTATCAGGCAGAAAAGCATAATGCCTGTTCTGATCAAATAAAAATACAGGGTGATCATCCCGGCTTATTTTGATAGAATTGACAGTGAGAAGATATTCCAGTTGCGGATTGAGCTGATATTTCTTTTTGATGTCGTTAAAAATAGAATCCATCGGATTCGCAGCCCTTAGCGCGGAGAAAAGTTTTTTTAATACAAGATGGGCATATTCGTTATCTGCCGAAGAAAATTTATCATAATGCGACTCCAGCTGCTGCTTCTGCTTGTACAGATATTGGTTAAGGATTTTGGATCCGCCCGGATAAATATTATCATTCTTGATCTTTCCGGTATATAAGCCCGAGAGCAGGTTCTTTTCTGTTATCTGGTATTGCCGGTCATTCAGAACAAACGTATTATAAGTGAGATAGAACAAAACTGTGATCAGCAAAATAAAGCTCAAAGAAGCAATCAACCGGATATATCTCATTAAGAATGCGGGTTTTCTTTCCAAAAATAGTTGCATTTAAGCCCATCGCGCAGGCGTTAACATTTAATTAAGAACTCATTAACAAAATTCACAGGCGCATTAACAAACATTAAATGACTGTTAACAAAAATAAGCGCATTTTTCAAATATGTTTGTTTGCCGGGATTTTACAGAAGCTGGCTGCTCCGGAACCTGATGATGCCGCAGCTAACGTCTCCCGGGAACGATATAATGGAATATTTATTTAACCCATAAAAAAGCATGAAATCAACCTCTAAAATCACTCTGACAGTGATTCTACTTCTTTTCTTATTCCGCCCCGGATTGGCACAGAAACAAACTGCAAAGATCGTCAGTGCAGATACAATCAGGAAGCAGGGGTATACTCTGAATCTCGTAAACAAATCACCCGGATTCAGCGAACAAACGCTAAACCGGCTGAAAGAAACATTTTTCACAGTCTATCCTGCTGAAGTCAAAAAGTACAACAAAGACGCGTCCAAAGAAGTAACATTTATTATTGATCCCGGCTACGACGGAGTGGCGGCTGCGGCAAATGGAACGGTTTGGTTCAACCCGGAATGGCTGACTAAAAACCCCGAAGATATTGATGTGGTCACTCATGAAGGAATGCATATTGTCCAGGCTTATCCTCATAATGCCGGCCCGGGATGGGTAACGGAAGGGATTGCTGATTATGTTCGTTTTAAAATGGGTGTAAACAATGTTGCCTCCGGATGGTCCCTGCCTGAATTCAAGCAATCACACAAATACACAGACGCCTACAGGGTAACAGCAAGATTTTTCGTGTGGATAGAAAATAAGTACGATAAGAAACTTGTAAAGAAGCTGGATATTGCAATGAGATCCAGAACGTATACCGATCAGTTCTGGAAGAAAAACACCGGAAAAACAGTCGACGAGCTTTGGTCTGCATATCAGCAGGCTCCATCCATTTAAATGACATCCATGCGCCGCGCAACAGCTGCGGCGCATGAACCTAAGCCGGAGATTGTCTCTTCCTGTATATGATGACAATCACTTTTTCTTCAGCGATTTAAATATAAATTCGTCCCGTAAGGAACAAACTAATCATTCTCATCGTGCTGAAGATAAAAGAAAAAGATTACGACAAGGTCGCTCTCCTTTTGGACGAAATCCCTTTCAATACCCTTTTTGCCCGGGCGGTAACAGACGGCATTGTAAAAGGAGAAATATATGTTGATTCAATTCAGAGTCCCAGGACAGCCTATATTGTTCACCCATACGGCATGTCGCTGTTATGTGGTGACCCGACAAACTATAGTTTCAATGAAAAACTTTTGTATTATCTCCTTGACACCAACTCTGAATACAGGAAACGGCAGGAGTGGCTCCAGGTATACCCACTTCAATGGGAAGAGGTACTGGCAGTGCTGGTAAAAGACAAGCTGGTAACTTACAGTGATCATCTGTATGCAGGCAATTGCGAACGGGATTACCTGCTGAAAGAAACGGCTCACAGTCATATCATCCGGTGGAACCGGCTGAACTTTAAATTCGTGCAGCCAGAACAACCTTTAAAACCGGCGCCGCTTCCTGAGGGCTTCGAGCTGAAGCGCATAGATGCGTCCATGCTAAAGATGACCGGCAGTGTAGTACCCCAGTTCTTCTGGAACAGCTACGACGACTTCCTGGCTAATGGAGTTGCCTTCGGCGTTGTCAGAGATGAGAGGCCGGTGAGTATCGCTTTCTCGGCCTATATTAAAGACAGGGACCTTGAAATAGGAATTGAAACAGACCCGCATTACAGGGGTAAAGGTTTTGCCCTGCAATCCTGCCATGCACTGATAAACTATTGCCTGGAAAATGATCTGACGCCCGTCTGGTCATGCAGGAAAGAAAACACCTGTTCTCTTCGTCTCGCAGAGAAACTGGGTTTTCATATCTCAGGAATGTTTCCATATTACAGCCTGCCGGGGTAAACCGGCATCTTCACTACCTGGATGAGCACACAGTTAAGTACTCATTCAGGTTGAAAATTGATTTCATATAAGTTTCTCAGGCGTCACAAACGGAGCTTTATTCTCATCCTCCCCTCTTTTCCGTGTAATTGCCATCAGCATAGCCAGCCCACCAATAAGAATCACGCTGCCCACCATTACAACTTCAAGCATATTACTGGCTGCACTAAGCCCCAGGGCTACGATCCCGGCACCGACTATCATTACAGAGACCGCAATCACCTTTATTCCGAAAACATTCTGTTCGCGGGCGGCAAAATGTATCTGCTCAGTTTCGTCCTCTGAATGTTTATGAAGTTTACTTCTGGCATTCATCTCCAGCTGGAGAGCCTTATCCGACCGGCTTTTCTTCAGGATATAACAGATTTCGAACAGAGCAAGCAAAAGCACGGGGATTCCCATACCACAAATAGTCTCCAGTGTCCTGTTCAGCTTAACCCCCGTAAGAAGCGGATTAATTGTTTTAAGATACAAGTTCAGCAAAAGAGAAACAACACTGGTAGTTACCACAGAAAGGCCGGTTTGGCGCCGGGAGAACAAAGACCAGAGTAAAGGAGCAAATAAGGCACCTCCGGCGATAGAGGCCGTACTTAAAACAACTTCTACTATTCCTCCCGCGCTTGGTATCCACATGGCTACTCCGATAGTTGCGGCCCCGAAAGCCAGCGTAAAAAGCCTCGCAATCCAGATGACCTCCCTGTCGGATGCACCCGGTCTCAACAGATGATGGTAAATATCCTGGGCAAAGACAGTAGCCGCCATGTTAATGGTGGTGTTGGCTTTGCTCGAAGTTGCGGACACCATGCCCGCGAGAACCAGCCCGATCAGGCCCGCAGGCATCACTTTCTGGATGAGCATCATGTAGGCATCTTCAGACTCGAGGCCGTGTAAATTGGGATTTATAATCCTGTATATCATCGGAGGGATCATCCAGATGATGGGGCAAACCAAATAAAGCGCGGTAAAGATCCCGGCAACCTTCCTGGATTGTTTTTCATTTCCAACGCTGGTGTAACGCTGAACGTAAGACCAGTTACCTCCTATGTAAAAGGTCTGATAAACAATAAAGGCGAGCATAAAACCCAGCGTATATTCACTGTTAACAGGCGTAAAGAAGCCCTCCGGCGCCTTTCTGATCAGCATCTCAATACCGCCGATTTCGTTAAACGATATCGGGATCACAATAAGTACAGCTGCGGTGAGAATGACAAACTGGACGACATCCGTAACAAGAACAGCCCATAAACCACCGGCAGCGGTATACAATACGATTATAAGGCCGATAATGGAAATACACAGGTTCAGAGACATTCCCGAAGCTACATGCACCATTTTCCCAACGGGGTAAAGCACCGCTGCTGTTGTAAAGAGACTCAGCAACAGCGTCAGATATGTATAGAACTGCTTCTCATTGGCGCCGAACCGCTTGCCTACATACTCAGCAGCAGTTGCAACCCCGGTCCGCTTCCAGGCTCCTGCAATAAAAAGCATGACGAGAAAACCACTGATCGCCATGGTTGTCTGAATTGCATTTGCCACCAGTCCGAACTTGTAGGCAATAGATCCCCAGACAACAAATGTACCGGCAGAAAAGTAACTGATAAACAGTGAAAGACCGTTGATCCACCAGGGCGTCTCACCGCCGGCTTCAAAAAAAGCCTGGCCATTCTTATTCCCCATACGGGTAAAGGTCAGGCCTATGCCAAAAATAAGCAGGGCGAATACGCCCATCACAATAAAATCTAATCTTGCCATGTCAAGTTCAATGCATCGTGCATTCCTTTAATTTTCGTAACACCTCAAGCCAAACAGGGCCGCCGGAACAGTCGCAAGAGGATGCTCCACATATATTTTTAATCCCTTTGTGCTCACGGCATCATCCAGCCTGATAATATTACGCGTCTGATAATTCCCGGACCGGGAATAAAGCTCGTTTCCCTGATCATCACAGATCCTGTAGTTTCTGACGCAAAACGGCATCACAGTTTCAGGATGCGTCATCAGTACAGACTCCATTGGATGATCAAAATCCGAATCAAAAGAAAGAACGATCGTCCTGATCCTCTGAGGCTCCTTCCAGGAAACAGACAAACAGGGAGCAGGATCCCGGTAATCTGCTACCCATGCATTAGGCTGATCAACGGGCCTGTCTACTCCATTTTTCACATTATCAGGTCCGAAGATATCGGGAGAACTCAGCAGGCGGATTGCCAGGTTCTTTCCCTCCGGACGGCGTTGCGGACACCAGAACTCAAATTCATCCACTCCGCTTCCGGGAGGAGGAGACTGCTTACCGTAATTGGAAACAGCTTTATTTATCAGGTTGAATACCGACAACACTCCCGTTACACGCTGATTCGAATAGCCCAGTTCCACATTATCATTCTGCCGGAAAATTACAAACACATAACCCTTTTTTTCCATATATGCATCAAAATCAAGTTCCGCATATCCTTCTCCCTCTATATTCAACTCTTTTGAAGCCAAAAGAATGTCGGGCGTAAAACTTGCTTTCCTGCTGCTAAGCCACAATTCACAACTTAACGATTCCTTTGCAAAAGAACGGCAGGGAATGCTAAATACAGGAACTTTTCCTTTTTCCAACGGAATCAACTGTCCTGTCGCCATTGTCAGCGGCTTCCACAAACCGGCATCGTCAAATCCGCTAAAGGCGAGCCGGGAAGAGGCAGCAATCTTTGCTGAATGCACCAGGTCATTTTTGTCCTTTAAGTAGACACCCGGGATATATTGGCCGGAAGCAAGCAGGTTCTGTTGAAGTTTGCCCATGTAGCCCTTCTCAGTGACCTGAGCGGGTGTCAGATTATACTTAAGGCATAAATCAGCCGCCATTCCCACTGCCTGTGCCGCGTGTGCTACGGTAGCCATTACTCTGGTAGCACCAAAAGCAACGTGACTGACGCTGAGAATCCGGCCGGCCAGGAACAGATTTTTAATATTACGGCTGTACATGCTGCGGTAAGGAATCTGGAAAACACCTTTGCTATGCCACTGGTTACACCCTGGACGCTCGCTGAAAACCCCATCCGCGGGATGCAGGTCAATAGACCAGCCACCATAAGCCACAGCATCCTCATGCTCCCTTTGTTCCACCAGATCATGCTGGGTCATTATGTAATCGCCCTCAAAACGCCGGCTTTCCCTCTTCCCCGGAATGGTACCGACCCATTCAAGAGTTAATGTCTCCGCTTCGGGGAACTTTCCTGAATTCTTAATATAATTCCAGACACCATATATGACTTTCCAAAGCTCCCATTTGATCTCTTCAGTCTGGTGCACCGTATCCAGGCGTCCGCCATATTCCACCCACCAGAGGCGGCAGCCATAATCCTTTGCATTAAAACTCCGGAACCGCGGGATGACAGAGATATCCTGGAGAGCAAAACCGGGAGCTGTAAATTTCACCGGCTTACCGGTATCTTTACTATAAAAATAGAGGGAATGACCTAATAACTCTCCATACTCTGCTGTAGGAGCCATCGGTTCGTTAAATTCGTCCCGGCCTTCAGCTCCCATTCTGAAAGCTGCTCCTGCAAGAAACCCCACTATTCCGTCACCAGACGCATCACAGAACAAAGGAGCTTTCAGGATATACTCTGTAGAATTCTGGCTGCAGAAAGCTTTCAGGCTATCAATAGTTTCAGGGTCCTTCTTCTCCAGGCTATAGACAGCCGTGTTGAGCAGTAATGTAATGTTTGCTTCCTGCTTCACTTTATCAAGCAACAGCATATCCAGTATCAGGGGATTGCCTTCCGGGTTCTTATACGTATTCTCAACCAGTATCTCATCGATGATGCCTCCCTCTCTTGCCCAGCGATTATTCTTGCCCATGTGAGAAGTTGCACCAAGTACACATAACCGTAACTCACTTGAAGAGTTCCCTCCAAGTACCGGCCTGTCCTGTACCAATACAACCTTAGTACCGGCCCTTGCGGCTGTAACAGCCGCACAAACTCCGGCAAGCCCCCCCCCGGCAATTACCAGTCCTGCCTCCAGTTCCACAGAACACAGCCGCCTTTCATGCTCAACACCTCGTTTTATCATGTAAAATGTTTTAGTTTATAACCGGAGCGAAAATATTCACAAGACTGTTTCAGGATACCAAGCTTCAGCTTATATATTTCATGGAAACGCTCCCATAACCTGCAACCGTTCCCATGCCCTGAAAAACCTTCCCATTTTTATTGGGCTACTGTGAAAAAAATTGCCTTAAAAATGTTTGTAAAATTTCCAGTACAATTGAAATTATTCCATAACTTGCTTTTATACAATATCTTCCTAATTCGTCACCTCAAGAAAACCAATATGGCGCCAATTGTATCAACAGCAAAAGGCATCGACCTGCTAGACAGTATTGATGCTTCCTCCCTGAGAAAAAGCCCTTCGTCTGCCCAACTAACCCAATTGTTAGAAAGATCTGAAACCGGTATGAGCGGATCTGCCCGCTTGAGAACAGAAAGTCCTGTCATAATCGATAAAATAAAAAGACAGGCCGGAAGTCTTTCTTCCGTGATAAGCGGGAGACAAGCAGCCTCCCCCGAATACAAGGTGTTCAGACGTGAGACACCTGTATTTTCCACGAGGCTGCCTTCTTCTGTGCCCGACTGGGCTAACGGTTCAAAGCCAGCATACAGCCTGGGCCCGTTCCAGGGAATTGACGGCCGGCAATTCTGGTTTGATTTTTACCGGTATGAAAAGCTCATCCCTGTTTACATGAGCGGGATCGCCTCTCCGGTTATGCTGCTTCCTTTAAAAATATCTCTCCTCAATGCCTCCGTAAACAAGTTCAACCTCGGCGATGGAAGTATATGGATGAGAGCTGATCTTTTTACACCGGGATTAAACAACACGCAATATACCGGCTTAAATATCACGGGAGGCGAACTCAACTTTTCTGCAAAACATTCTATAACGAATAACAGCATTACGATTACATCCTCCGAGTCTTTCACCCTTAAGCTTAAATTAAACAATATATTTTCCAGCACCGGGTCGGGAATTGAAGGCCTGGATGCCAGGGAATCTACGATAACCCTGCCCGAAACAGCAGATCTGATTTTTGCCGCCGGCAAATTTAAACTCCAGCAGCTGGCTTCTGCCAGCTGGAACCTGTATGGCGATGCACGAAATTTCGTAAAGGCAGATGCAGCTCCCCTGTTTAATGGATTCATCAACAAACTGGTATTTCCTTTGACAACAGATCAGCCGGATTTTTCTATTAAGAAGACCAAGTCGGCCTTCTTCCATATCCGGGATAAAGCAAAAGTGATTTCCTGCGGCTGGTGCCTGAGTATCGGAGTTCTGGACGTGAGCAAGCCTTTTGCTGTCGGTAATAATGGTGCTTTATCCATCCTCTGCGATCAGGGACTGAGGTATAAGTGGAAAGGCTTAAATGCTGTATCTGATGTAAAAATGAGATATCCTCTCATTATTGCTGAACAGGGAAAGTTCTCTTTAAGTGATACTTCTGCCTTATTCAACAACCATACAGAAGATTATTCTCTTTGGAAAAGAGAAGATAAAGAAAATATCAGGACCAGTGTTTCCCTGCTGCTAAAAAAGGGAAAACCATTTATTTACTATTGCGATGAGGCAGGTGCGGAAATGATCACAGCCTGGGTTGACGCCGACTTTCAAACAGACAAACCTTACAGGGCAAATGAAGCCGCAGTCTCCCCTCAGACACTTGATAGCTTATACATAAAGTTCGTTACCAGCACCGCTAATGGAGTCTATGTATACGATCTGGATATGGCAGAGGAGATGTCTCCCTCTTTCAACCATCTTAAAAGACCCGATATCTATCAATTTGCACTCCAAAACGCCTACCTCCTCACTACTCCTCCTGCCGCCATATTGCTTACCGGCTTTTTCAGCGATGACAACCAGCTCATAAAGGGAAATCTCTTTATCACGTTCGGTCTGTTTACACTTACCCCCATGCTTCCCCATCCGTATACCAGCAATGTTGTTTTAAGCGAATCAGGGTTCAGTGCAGAAAAGCTGAAAGACGTTAAGGACGTAAAAGAATGGTCCCGTGTGCTCCGGAATTTCGCCATGAGCAGTTGCAAATGGGAAGAAGACGGAGAAGCAGATATTGATTTCGAATTACTGACAGACTTATTCAATACCCTTTCGGGAACTCCGGCTGCTGATGCCTTGCAGACCCAGGCAGTAAATGCAGCAAGCTCTTCGCAACCAAACATCGTGAACGAATTCGCTGCAATAGAAAAGATGGGAGGAACAATAAATCTGCCCGGACTTTCTCTCCTGGATCTCAGCACCCATTACGATCTCTTCGGCATCAATATGAGCTGGGGACAAACAGGATTCAGAGGAGCTGCCGCCGGAATCGCGGCACCTGTAACCGAGGGCACGGTAACCATTGAAAAAATGAACCTGCAATCGCCCATGATCCTTCTCAGGGCGTTTACATTACCGCTCGTATCCTGGGAACCTCTCAATAATCTCAGTAAGCCGGCGATACAGAACGATCCCCCGCAAGGAATTCTTTCATTTCCCCATAACGGAGTACCAACACTCTTTTCATTTCCCGATGTCACACCTGTTGATATTGATCCCCTGACGTACTTACAACACTTCAGGAACAAGCTGTCACCCGCAAACAAGCAAAAAGGAAACATCATTCTCAGCCTCCCGCATGGAAAATTCGCCATGGCCATACTCCGGTATTTTGACCCGGCTCATGCAACAGTAAAACAGAATTACGATTTCATTCAACCTCAGTTTAAGCAGAACAGCGGGCAGTTAAAAGGAGGCCTCCAGTTTCGGATTGCCTCGTCGACCGAAAGCGGCCGTCACATGCTGCCGGGGATGACGAATCAGCTGAAACAAATAATCGATCCCGACGGAGTATCAAAGAACATCAGTATATTAGGACAAAGTGTCCACGAGATCTTCCTGAATGACTTTTTCAAAAACTACCAGACTAACAACCCGGAGATTAAGATAGACGGTGTTCCTGTCACCCATACTGATATATCCGGGTACGGCTCAAGCATGTTCAGCGACTGGCTGAATCCATCTGCCCAGATAGCCCAGACCAGCGAAGTCCGTTTCGATGTCATGGTGGGACGGGTTTCTCATGAAGTCGTTCAGGTAGTCAGTATTGTTTATCCCTGGGGAATCAGGGTTGTCCGGACAATTACCTTCCATAGAAATGCGAATGCCATCATTTACAGGGAAGACAGCGGCTGGGTAGCGCAGAGCGACGGACTTTTCGACTTCTCTTTCAGAGGAGACACAGCCCAGGAAAAAAACAAACAATTTAACAATCCGTACTCTTTTCATCCAGGCCTGATCAGCGGGCTTTACAAAGTCCAGAATATCCGGGAACTCGAAGAGGAAATCACCATAGCATATAACCGGACACCAGCTGATTATGCATTCGACACCAGCTTAAAGCAGGTAAAAACAAATGCTCCGGGTTCCGACAAGGCCATTTTCAGCGCGGTAACATTTGATGCGGACGTCCTGCTCGAAGATGTGGTCAGCAGCAAAACCAACGGCAGGGTAACCGGCAGGCAATTCAAGGGATTTGTACAGATAAGCCCTCCGGGAGTGCCTGTTCCCCCTGCGGTACTTTCTGAGCTTTTTAAAAGGCAGCAAAATGCAATAGGAGGCATCGTTGATTGCATCATGGCAATTGGAGGTTCAAAGCAATTACTGAAAGTAAACAGGATCGATGCATCAGCATCCTGGCAAAATAATAATACCAGCGATCATATTTTCGTGGTAGCAGCTAAAGGTTCCGTTCAACTGCCCGCTGAAGGAAGCTGGAGCATTGTCGAGGTAGATAAATCCAAAGGAGAAGTAAGTCCTGTCAATAACAAGGAAAGTGTTCCCGTGATCCGGAAGGGAGAACGTGACCGCACCAAGGCAGCCTTCGGCCTCATTGGAAACGACAAACTTGTAAAGGTAGCCTTCCCTGATGCCCTGGTGAACAATACCGGATTCGTCAAACGTTTTGCATATCTTCAGAATACAGGCAGTCAGAAGCTCCTGTTAACAGATCCTAAGATCAGCCAGCTCCTGCCTTCTGCATTAAAGTCAGAAGCCCCGTTGCTTGCAGATGCATACCGTTTACTGAACAGCAAAGGACCTTTCCCAAACATAGCCGACGCACTCACCGTTGAAAATATAGCCGAAGCAGTTACAGACATTCTTCCGGATGGTCTTACCAAAAAGATCCTGAACTTCACTGTTCCTGACAATCTCAGCTTTGATATTATAGGAAAAGACGGGGATACTCTTCACATGTATGTTCAGTATCAAAGTGAACCATCCTCAGGCAAGACCAGGTCTGTTATCAACTATATTACCGATAGCATCGCTAATCCAGCAGACAAGTTTAAGAACGAGCTGAACAACCTCAGCATTGCAGTAGATATGGGACCTTTTAAAAAGCTGCTTACCGTAAGCGGAAATTTTAAGGCCGGTAGTTCTATAGACCCGTCTATGGACAGTGGTAACGCACCACAATTGAAGTTATGTAAAGAACTTCAGCCCATCTACGATATCCTGGAATTCCTCGCCAACCTGGATCCCTCAAACCCGGTGGAAGCAATCAAAAAAGGCTTGAAGGTTGCGATGAGCAATAATGCGGATTCCTGGGAGTACAAGTTCAAAGCCGATAAAGAAATCCCGCTGGTAAAATTCCCTTTTGACCCGGTGAACTATAACTCACCTACCACTCCACTAAAACTGGATGCATATTTCCGTATCGGTTGTTATTACAATCAGCCTATAAAAATCCCGGAGGCAATTAACCAGCTTACCCCTTCGGCAGGAGCATTTCTTGAACTCGGCGCCGACCTGCGCGTAATGTGTGTGTCTCTGGCTGCCGCTACCATCTATGCAACAGGGAGAGCCCAGGTTGGCCTTGCAGCGGATATTAAAAGCGGCCCCAACCTCTATTTCAAATTCGGCTTCGGTATAGAATTATGCGTTGGGCTTCCTGTGGTAGGCAGTGTCTCGGTGATGTACCTCGTTGGAGTGGATATGAAACTAACCACCCAGGAACTGACCATTGGTGCATTCCTTTATTTCAGGGGAAGAGCGGAAATTTTCGGCGGAATTGTAACCGTGACCATTCAGATCGAAGCAGCAGGAAAGATCCGGAAGCAGCTTTCAGGCGGTCCCTGCAATTGCCAGGCAATGTGCACTTTCGCCCTCGATATCAGTATTTTCCTAGTCATTAATATCAGCTTCTCCGAAACATGGGAAGAAACCAGGCAAATCGCTTAATAACCCGGCTTCTAACAAAGAGTTCAGACATTAAACTTCAAGACTATGGCTACCCCTAAATTAAGCATGCTCACTTTCCCTCAAAAATTTAAAAACGGAAAGCTTTATGTGAATGTCCTCCTGCTTCCAAGAAATATAAATCCTCTTACCAGCCTGCATCCGGGGTTTCCGGCTTTCGCAGACACTGCGCCTGCCTTCAGGATAATGCTGATTAACAGCCCCGATGGCCTTCCTGTTTCAGGAAATGTCAGTTCCAATCCAACAGTCACTGTGATTAACCCCATATCGGGAAGCCGCAGTGTATGGGAGGCATTAAAAAGCCAGATAGAAATAACCGACGGATTAAAAATAGATGACGCGGCCTCCGCCGATCCCGGCAACCAGGCACAGTCATCGCTCGACAAATACAAAAATGTAACTATCAGGAAATACCTGCCCCTCACCTATCAGAATGCTTTCAACTTTACCCGCGCCAGAACGAGGAATGCGGTCACCGGAGATGAATATCATTGTTCAGTTAAAAATAACCGTACGCCAACCGACGTTAGTACACGCCGCGACAAGATCAGCTGGGGAAAAGCCATTGCTTTATGTCTTCGCAACCCCTTGCTGGCAAGAAAAGCAGGTCTGGTGCATGAACTCGAAATAACCATTCCGCCGGGGGTGCTGGATGAAGGAGGCTGGTTATATACCGGCTTCGGGGCAGGAAGTGCTTATGGCACCCTCGATCAGGGACTAATAAAACAATATGCAGCAAGAATCCCCTCATTGAAAGGATTGACAGAAAGGGTATTGTTCGCCCCCGTGCAGTTCCCCGTTTCACCGGTAGCAGTTAGTCATGCGGGCTATGATGAAGTGATGCGTGAAGCAATCATATATGATGATGGCTTTGCGAAAATTGTCCACGCCAATCAGCCTGTAAATGATTATCTCCTGGAAGAAGAGGATAAATCCAACCCACCGCAAAAAGATATCGGCATACGGCTGGGATGGGATGATGAGCAATTAACGATCTGGCAGAACCGGCAGATGCTTCAGAAAGAAGAGATAACGGGCATGGACGTAGACGCACCCCTCGGCGTATTCAGCTATTGTATAGACGCTCAGAAAGAAGGAGATACTAAATGGCTGTCCCAGAACAGCATTATCTCGCAGGCCGGCGTGATGATAGAGGGGGGAATTTCAGTTGCTCCGCCCGGAACAAAACTGGAGCTGGGAACAGAAGTACATGCCACCGCTCATGGAAATTCTGCATCAGAAGGATTCTGGCTCCCCATGTATTTTACCAACTGGATAGGGAAAAGCCTTGCGATACCAGACAAGGATGCGGAAGAGATCCATCAAACGAAAGCCGGAAGTATCACTCCCGCCCAATCCCGTTATACCAACCCGGCCTATTATAAAAGCCTGCCCAGAAACCCTCCTTACACAGATGCGGAAATAGCGGCATTGATAGAAGCATATAAGAAATCAAACACCCTGCATACTATCCCTAAAAAAACATTTCATCCCTATGTGCAGAACCCCGAACATACCCTTTCACTGGAGTATGGAAACACCTATAACTTCCGTATCCGGTTGATGGATCTTACCGGTGGATCGCCGACTGCGGACGATTCACCGCTTCATGGAGCTGCACGCCCGGTAGAAAACTGGCATTTTAAAAGACATACTTCCGCCGCTTCTGTACAAATAAAGAACGTTGAAGCTATTTTTAATGCGGCAACAAATGCACCGGCCTCCGGAAAAGATACCAGTATCCTGGAAAACCTCTTCACTGCCGGAAAGAGCAGCCTTACCATCGCACGTCCTCTCCTTGCCTATCCGGCCATTGTATTCACAGGGAAGTATAAGAATCCCGACGCCGTCAGCCGCTTAAAGGCAATCCTGACCAATCTTCCCTCCGGCCGGAAGGAGGCGGTCATTGGCTTACCCGATCCTGATGTCAGCAGTTTTAAGGTCTTAGTTGAAATTAAGTCGCTCGAAATGGACAATGCGCTGTCGGCTACCGGAAAAGAACCATTTGTAAAGCTATATGAAAAGGCCTTCAGTTTCAGTGCAAATTATGAAGAGGCTTTCGAGTTGAATATCAGTTATGAGAATTATGACCAGCTGCCCTTTGATAACAGTTTCGCTGATACAGGGAGCTCAAATGAGCTCAGACTGCCTGCTAACCGGCACCTAAGACTCAGCTTTTTCTCCTTGATCGCAAAAGCAGATAATGTATACGCAGATGAAAGCATTGCCACAGGGAAACCGGTTATATTAAGTTCATATAAGCTGAGTTCTGAAGGAAGCACACTGCTTAGTCCGGTCGAAGAGGGAATAAAAGCCCTGTACCTTCAGCCAGAAAGCGATGGCCATAAAAAAGCAGCTGTCGGTCCCGGAAATATTGGCCCTGTTTACATTTATCCCGAAAAACAGGTAGTCAAAAGCACTACGCCTGAAGAGATGGAACGAATAGCCGATGCAATAAACGTCTCGGCACATAACCTCACACTCGAAGGCAAGAAAGGTGAAAGAGTACAATTTGGCTGTACAAGACAAATGCGTCATTCGCTTGCTCCAGATTCATCGTCGGTTACATTTTCCTCACTAAACGAGATTTTTAACCATTGGATACTTGCTGTAAACTATACTTTGCAACGGGACTGGAGCTGGGATGCACTACAAACCATGAGTTTCGTAGTCTACAGGAAAGTCAGGACAGAAACAGGCACCTTTGGTCCGGAAAAGCAGGTAGGCACGATTGACGTAAAAAATACGGCGAACATTAACTCGCTCATCAACCCGGAAAGAGATTATACCAACCTCATCTTCCTGGATACGCTCGACCCTAAAGAATATACCGCCCCCTTCCCTTCTCAACTATTCGTACAGTACAGGATCGTTCCCCAACTTAAGGCAGGAGCCGTTGTGCCGGATATCACCCCGGCAACAATACATTTACCGGTAACAACTATCCCGGCCCAGATGCCAAAGTTAATCTCCGCGGGAATCGCGTTGTCTCCTTATCAATCCGATGAGAAATACACGCAAACGGTAACCCGTCAGAAATTTCTATGGCTCGAGATGGAGGAACCGGTTCAGGATCCCAATGACAGTTACTTCGTAAGAGTGCTTGCCAGTTCTCCCGATCCTATGCTGTGCCGCATAGAGAATGCGCTCTTATTTAATGTACCAGTGGAACCGGAATTGAATATTAACCCCGAAAAGATCCGCATGCTCATGCCAGGAATGGACAATGACTATGCCGGTGTGGGGGCCATGCAGGAAATGATACCCGAAGATGCTCCTTCTCCCCGGTTCTATATGGTTCCGCTTCCAAATGGCCTGCATGCAGAAAGCGATGAGCTTTTTGGATTCTTCACTTATGAGATACGGGTGGGACACAAAAAGGAACTATGGAGTACAGCGCAGGGACGCTACGGACGCCCATTGAAAGTAAATGGCGTACAACATCCGGCACCAGCCCTCTTTGCCAACGCATTCAGGCGTAAGTATAAGGTGAGTGCGAATCTGCCGGTGAACGAAATTGCAGTCTCCGCCCCTTTTGCCAACGCAGTCTTCAATGGGCGGAACGTTGCATCCGCTCCTCCTCAAACACATCTCTGGGCATTCTTATATGCGCAGATAAAGCAAGCTGACGGAAAAGCTTACAGAAATATCCTCTTAGGATCGAAAGTCATGAAATATCTTCCATCCAAATATCGGAGAGAGGAAGGCAACAGGATGGGTGTGTGCGCATTCAACCAGCTTGAGATCAGCAGATGGCTCAGGGATATTGGCCTTCCCGTGAGTTCTCGTCTGAGTATTCTTTGTGCAGAGCTATTTCCATTAAGCAATCGATGGAATGTTGCAGACGAGGTCAAAAAACCGCAACAACCTGTGCCGGGCGCGGGCTATATTGATCTTCTGGCAAATACTAAACAATTTGCCCCTCAATATTTCCTGTTCACAAAGGCTGCCGGAGAAACAGAAAGTGCGCTCGCCAAATCACTCGAAACCGCAGTAGCTGCCGCGGTAAGCAATGAACCGGCAAATCCTCTTATTGAAGGATTAGGAAGGTTCAGGATTTACAGGACCTCAGCTCTCGTTCCGGTCGATAATATTTGCTGCGATGACTGCTGACAATATTAAATTGATCGAATATCAACCTGGCATTCAGCAAAAAATGACCAGTCAGCAAAAAAGAACAGTATTAAATATTGACTATTAAAAAAATCGGTTTATATTTGCAGCCCCTTAAGGG
>JBQGEO010000172.1:0-10571 GCA_052039655.1 Pararcticibacter sp. | reverse complement strand
AGGCTTCGTGGTTTCCGCGTGTCTTCCGCCTGTCCTGCTCGGGTCGGCCTCGGGTTTGAGTCGCAGCCGACTCGCAGCGGACACGTAAAAAAGTCGCAGGCTCCTGCGAAGTTTCCCGGTACTGTCCCGGTATTGTCCGGCAGTTTCGCTCGGGTTGGCTCCTGATTGGCTTCGGATCAGCAACGCTACTGCAACGCTTTTGATACGCTATTGAAACGCTTTCGATTCGGAATTTTGGCGACGCCGCGGCGTCGGGTGAGCGACGCTGTAGCGTTACAGCTCAGACGCCAGTCAGGAGAGCGTCGGGAGCCGGTCCGAAGACCAAATGAAGATAGCCACGCCTTCCATCATTTCTCATTATCCCAACCTATAAAGGATAAGCCGTATCACTCTTAGTCTCCGACAACACAAAAAAGCTCTGTACGGTGGTAATATTCGGAAGAGTCGCCAGCTTGTTCCGGTAAAAATCGTGGTAGGTGTCAATGTCACTGGTAGCGATCCGGAGGATGAAATCAAAAGTACCAGTCATTTGATAACATTCCATTACCTCCGGAAACTTCGAAACTTCCCGTTCAAAAGCGCTGAGAGTTTCAGCGGTATGGTCATTCAGGAGAACGTGACTAAAGGCGATCAGGCTTCTGTTGATTTTCCGGCGGTCTAAAATAGCGACTACACGTTGAATATATCCCTGCTCCTTCAGTCGCCGGACCCGGTCGTGAACCGTCGCTATAGATTTCCGTATTTTAAAAGCAATCTCTTTATTGGTTAGGGAGGCGTCTTTCTGCAAGAGTCTAAGTATCTCAAGATCCGCCTTATCTAGTTCTGTGGAAGCCATAAAAATGCAAGAATGAAAAAAGCATTAATTATTTACATATAACACTTCAAAAGTCTGTAAAAAGATTCAAATATTCGGGTATAATCCATAATATTTTCAGCTTTTACGAAAATCATTGAAATTTATTTCAGATAGAAGCACTTTTGACTGAAATAAAAACAAGTGATGGATACGTATATAAGCAAGCCTCCGGTCGCCAACGCAGTTGAAAACATGTTTGAGAACTTGTGGTACATGGTGGGAAACACTCCAATGGTTGAGTTGCGGTACACATACCGGGGTAAACCAGGGAACATTTTTGTTAAGTGCGAACATTATAACCTGACCGGCAGCACAAAAGACCGGATGGCACTTTACATCCTCAACCAGGCTTATCTTCAGGGAAAGATCAAACCGGGCGATACGATTGTGGAGGCGACAAGCGGGAGTACCGGAATTTCCTTCAGCGCCATAGGGCGGTCGCTTGGCCACCCCGTGAAGATCATCATGCCGGACAAAGTCAGCCAGGAACGTATAGATATTGTAAAAAGCCTGGGGGCTGAAGTGATCCTGGTGAGCCAGGAAAACGGCGGTTTTTCGGGATGTTTAAAGCTGTCAAAAGAAATGGCCGAAAACGACCCGAACGTATTTTTGCCAAAGCAATTCGATAACGAATACAATGTAGAGGCAAATGCCTGTACAACCGGGCGCGAGATCTGGGAACAATTAAATGAAACCGGACTGAAGCCAACAGCATTTGTTGCAGGAGTGGGTACCGGAGGAACAGTGATGGGCGTAGGAAAGTTCTTACGGTCAAAGAATCCATCCGTTGAAGTTCACCCGCTTGAACCAGCTGAATCACCCATTCTTACTACCGGCTACAAATGCGGAAAACACAGGATCCAGGGTCTTACAGACGAGTTCATTCCTTCAATCATCAGACTGAACGAACTTGATTCCGTGGTTCAGGCACATGACGGCGATGCCATCATCATGGCACAAAAACTGGCAAAAGAGCTTGGCCTCGCTGTTGGAATCTCCTCGGGTGCAAATGTTGCCGGCGCGATCATGTTAAAAGACAAGCTGGGAGAAGATGCAGTAGTGGTCACTCTCCTTTGCGACAGTAATAAGAAGTACCTCAGCACAGACCTGGTCAAAGACGAACCAGTGAAAGAAGGATACATCTCCACTGATGTCGTTTTCCAGACATACCGCCCGATCTGCCGGCTAACCAGCCCGGCTATGCATGTCAAAGAAGAATTTAGTTTTTAATCGTATACACATAAAGATGAAAAAGTTAATAGTCGCAGCGTTTCTGCTGTTTGTCGCATTTAATACGAACGCTCAGATCCTTCAGCCTGTAAAATGGAGTTATGCAGCCAAAAGACTGAGCAAAACAGACGCTGTAGTATTTTTAAAGGCTACTATCGATGCCGGATGGCATTTGTATTCACAAAATGTAGCTGATGGAGGCCCCGTAAAGACCACTTTCACATTTTCTCCTTCAGGTGCATATTCCCTTACTGGAAGCACTATCGAGCCCAAGCCCATCACCCGTTTTGAAAAAACTTTCAACATGAACGTAAGCTACTTTGAGAAATCGGTGGTATTCCAGCAGAAGATCAAACTCAAAGGCACCGGACCGGCAACCGTAAAGGGAAAATTTGAGTATATGGTCTGCAATGATCAGCAATGCCTGCCGCCGGACGAAGTTGAATTCAGCATTCCTGTTAAATAGTCAATCCGCTCAAGGTGCAAAAATCAATTAAAATCTTCTTAACAGTCCTGTTAACATGCGTCAGCTTACTCTTATACAACGGAGCTGACGCGCGCCAGGATACGGTATCAACTGACGGCATCGAGTTCAGTCCGGTTGAAAGCGAAGCTCCCCAAGACTCGGTCTCTACCGATACACCTGACAAAGCAACAGTAGCTACTCCCGACGCCAGCCAGGAAATTAAAGCAACAGCTGCATCTTCAGGAAAAACGGGGGATCAGCAAACCCTTTGGGCTATTTTTATTGCGGGATTCCTGGGCGGCCTGGCAGCTCTGTTTATGCCCTGCATTTTCCCTATGCTCCCGTTTACCGTCAGCTTTTTCACCAAAAAGGCTCATAATAAATCACAGGCAGTCCGGACCGCCATTCTCTACGGTATCAGCATTGTCTGTATTTATGTAGTACTGGGCCTGCTCATCACCGTCATATTTGGTGCCGATGCATTAAACAGCCTGTCCACGAACGGTGTGTTCAATTTTGTATTCTTCCTGCTGCTCGTTGTTTTCGCCGCGTCCTTCCTGGGTGCATTTGAAATCACACTTCCGAGTTCATGGGTAAACAAAATGGACGAGAAATCGGATAAAAGCGGACTTGCGGGTATATTCTTCATGGCGGCAACACTGTCCCTGGTATCTTTCAGTTGTACTGGTCCTATCATCGGAACCCTGCTTGTGCAGGCTGCCGTGAGCGGCGCCCTCCTCGGGCCGGCCATAGGAATGCTGGGCTTTTCCATCGCCCTTGCCATCCCGTTTGCTTTGTTCGCCATGTTCCCTTCCTGGCTGAATGCCCTTCCAAAATCAGGAGGCTGGCTGAATAGCGTCAAGGTGGTACTTGGATTCCTTGAATTAGCACTGGGATTAAAATTTCTCAGCAATGTGGATCTGGCTTATCACTGGCACTTGTTTGACCGCGAAGTATTCCTCGTACTCTGGATCGTGATCTTTGGTTTAATGGGAATATACCTGTTAGGAAAGCTCAGGCTCAGTCACGACAGCCCTTCAAACGGCATTTCCGTATTCAGGTTATTCCTGGCAATTATAGTCCTGTCGTTCACCATGTATATGGTTCCCGGTTTATGGGGTGCGCCACTCAAATCAATCAGTGCATTTCTGCCGCCACAGGCAACGCAGGACTTTGATCTTTACAGCGCAAGCCTCAATGGTGCCGGGCCTGCCCCAGCAGCCGGTCAGGATAATACTCCCCACAAGTTTGCAGATCTGTTTGATAAGCCTCCGGGTTTAAATCCTTATTTCGATTATGCCGAAGGGATTGCAGTAGCAAAAAAGGCAGGGAAACCGGTAATGCTTGACTTTACAGGCCACGCCTGCGTAAACTGCAGAAAGATGGAAGCTAATGTGTGGACAGACAAGACTGTTCTGCCCATCATAAGGGATAAATATATACTCATCCAGTTATACGTAGATGATAAAACAGAATTAAACGAACACGATCAATATACAAGTAAATTCAGCGGCAAACTGATAAACACAATTGGAAAGCAGAACAGCGATATTCAGGCATCCAGGTTTAACAGTAATTCCCAGCCATTCTATGTATTACTCGATCCAAATACAGAACAGGTTCTGGTAACGCCACAGGGAGCCAATTATGACCCTCTTGCGTATACTGAATTTTTACAAAGCGGACTCTCCGCTTTCAGGCCATAGCGAGTTTAACTCCTTCATATGTTCCATAATTTTTGATTAATGATCCGGTATCTCCCCATGAGATGCCGGTTTTTTTTTAACTTAACCTGAAATTTATCCAGCTATGAACAGAACAAGCAGAAGGAAATTCCTTCTCACCTCCACCACTTTAGCTATCGGAACAACAGCTCTTGGATCAGTACCGTTCCCTGCACCAGCACCAAAACATCCGGTCAGTCACCACGTGTTTTTCTGGCTGAAAAATCCAGGATCGAAGAAAGACAGGGACGAACTCATCGCCGGCCTTAAAACACTTTCGAAGATCGAAGTGATAAAGGAACTAAGGGTCGGAATCGTGGCCAATACAGAGAAAAGGGATGTCGTCGATGACACCTGGTCAGTGTCGGAACTCATGTTCTTCGACGATCTGAAAGGCCAGGCAAGTTATCAGTCGCATCCCGTACACCTGGAGTTTGTTAAAAACTGCAGCCACCTCTGGAAAAAGGTCGTAGTATACGACACAGAGGCGGTATAGTCAAGCACCCGACATGTACTGGCTGGCGAATACACGGCATACAAGTAGCTATATGGGTGAAGCCCCCGGCGACATCTCTGCCTCTTCTTTGATCGTTTGATTCCGGTGCCTGATCAGGCGAAGCATGTATCTTTTTAGAAAGAGGCTATCCGCCAGCTTTCCCAGTACGCCTAATGGCGGCGTGTAAACAAATTCGTCTATCATCAGCGTATATCCATTTACGGGCAGAAACTGGTGCCGGTGTGCCAGCAACTTAAACGGTCCTGATACCATTTCATCCGAAAAAATCTCAGGATAACGAAACTCTGTAATTTTACTCGTCAATTTAACGAACATGCCAAAATGCCTTGCCCGCCAGGTGACGGTCTCATTAAGACCGATGAGTCCGCTCCTGACTCCGGCAATTGCCTTTTCACCATTTGCACGCATAGACATTAAATGCAGATCGATACTGCGGGCGAGATCAAAGCAAATGCCTGCCGGAGCATTTATTCGCGTACTAAGAATAAAACGTGCCATACAACCCTCTTTATGAGTATTTAAGTTTAAGTTGCTCTTAACAGAGCATTAAACCAATCCCCTATTGCTATTACGTTTGGAAAATGGATTTGTGTCAAAAAATATTTCCACATAGGACAGAGAACTTAGGGTTCCCGGATATTTTTATTTTACTTTGTAAAAACCAAAGCAATGCCCGCAAAATTTAAAGCCTTTATATTTGATCTCGACGGCACTGTCGGAGATACACTTCCCTTATGTATCAGTGCTTTTAAAAAAAGTATAGAACCGCTGTTAAAGCACTCACTCACAGACGAACAGATTATCGCAACGTTTGGCCCTTCGGAAGAAGGGACCATCAGGCAGCTTATCCCCGATCACCAGGTAGAAGGAACTAAACAATACCTGATCCACTATGAGCAATTGCATTCGATGTGCCCTGCAGTTTTCCCGGGAATAAAAGAGATACTGGAAGAACTCTCCCGCAAGGGAATCAAACTTGGCATGGTGACAGGAAAAGGCCGGTACAGCACAGAAATATCTCTCAGGAAATTTGGAATAGATCAGTACTTCAAAATTTGTGAAACAGGATCTCCTGAAGGACCAGACAAAGTGAATGGCATCCGGAGGATTGTCAAAAGACTGGATATCCCAATGAATGAAAGCATCTATATAGGCGATGCCCCATCTGATATCAGGTACTGCAGGGAAACAGGCATTCGCATCATTGCAGCAGCATGGGCATCCACTGCCCGGCCGGAAGAATTAAGAGCACTGCAACCTGACTATCTTTTTACATCTATTGAAGAGTTCAGGAATTGGATTGATCAGAATATTTAAGCTCTGACTGTCCGGACGCCGGTAACATTCATTCAGTCTACAGTTACCGTTTGCCCCTATAGTCCTCAATCGAGCTCTTTTTGTTATCGGGATTCGTGGACAGCCGTAAGACAGAGTCGCCTCTGTTTGTCATTCTGTAATATAATTCCCTACTTTGTCTGCAAAATCCGGAATATGAAATTCGACCTTCTTTTAAAACAAATGTCGTTTATCCATGAGATAGATAAGATCAAATATATCTTCCGTAAAAGCAGGCTTTTCTCAAGCGACCGGCACGAAAACGATGCTGAGCACAGCTGGCACCTGGCTATGATGGCCATAGTACTCTCAGACTACGCAAACGAGCCTGTGGATATTCTGAAAGTCCTTAAAATGCTGCTTATTCACGACATCGTAGAGATTGATGCCGGAGACGTATTTCTTTTTGATTCCGTGATCAGACAAAACAATTCAGTAGCCGAATACAAGGCGGCAGACAGGATCTTTGGCTTATTGCCCGGAGATCAGGCAGCTGAATTCATAGAAATCTGGCAGGAGTTTGAGGCTGCGCAAACACCGGAGTCCCTGTTCGCACGTGCCATTGACAACCTTGAACCTATTCTGCAAAATATCTCAAACGGTGGCGGCACCTGGGAAGAGTTCAGCGTCAGCTACGAATCCGTGATTGAAAAGAAAAAGGTTATCCAATACGGATCCAAACACCTGTGGGAGTTCACCGAAGAATTGCTGAAAGAAGGTCTGAAAAATGGCATCCTGAAAAGCGAAAAAGAAAAAGTGCAATAATTATTGTGCATCCCGCAAAGACCGTCGGAATGCCTCTTAAAGTTCCTTCTTCACCGATGAAAAGGCGTCCAGATATTTTGTGATATATTCTTGTTTGAATTTCGACTTATACTGCATAATAAAACGCGGGTGTTCAAGAGCAATAATGGAACCGAAGAATCCGTACTGAGCATTCAGTTTTCTCAGGAACGACTCGTTCTTTCCCGTTCCGAAACAAAAGCAAACCTCCGTTTCAAACCCCATACGGATAAGCTGGCGAATATTATCGAGGATAAAAGGTATTACCGCGTTCTGAAGTTCTTTACTGTCGTAATAGTTATAGTTGGTCTCCTTCCCGTTCGCTCCTTTAATAGTAAGCCCCAGGGGACAGATTGAATGAATATAAAAATCTTGATAAAATCGTTCCGGGCCGCCATAAGCATCTATCATATCATAAATAAATTCGGATGAAGGCTCATGCGTAACCGGTCCGGGAAAAGGAATTCCGCACTTGCTGACCAGGCGTTTCGGATCGGTGAATGACACTCCTGTAGTTCCGGAACCAAAGCGCCCCGGATTAATGCCGAGGATCAGATGCCGGGGATTGTCATCATTATAGTATTTCCGGTAAAACGCGGTAGAGGATATCAAAGCAACCTGGCTTTCCCGGTAAGGATTCATCATTCTGATTCCGTCTGGCAGAGTTCCGTTAAATTCAATATGGGTATTAAAGTGAACAATTTTGTCGGCAAACGTCATAGTGCTGCAAGTTAAGAATGGAATGATGAAGGTGTTTAAATAAATTTTTTATTTCCTTTATATGGAATAAATTGCATCGCCGCATCCGGTGATAAATTAAAAGATGAAACTAATCATATCACTCCTGACCCTGCTGATTTTTTCAATAGCCTCGTTTGGCCAGAAGCCACTAACCAATAGCCGCAAGAGCAGTTATTACACTTATATCTATCCTTTAAAAGATGAATATGTTAAACTCCTTTACCAATCGAAGGATCGCAGGATGACTGACTATGTCCTCTCAAGTCCCATCGACTCCTTCTTAACGGACCATCCGCGGGAGCTCCATCTGAAGCCAGGCTATTATCTTCAGGTCAGAGCGGTGGAGAATCAGCTCGAATATAAGCTCATTGAGAATAAAACAGCCAGCCCCCTTCTTCTGTCGAACACGGACGGCAAACAGTTCATCCTGACGAATAAGAACGGAGAAGAATTAAAAGGCCTCCCGGTTTACATCGGGCGCCGCAGGGTAAGTTACGATCCGGAAAGGCAGCTCTATCACATAAGAAAATCCGGGAACCGTGCTCTTCTGCAGGTAAATTATGGAGGGATAAATAACTTTTACCGCATATCGCAACCCCGGGTATCTCTTCCCTCCCGATCCTGGATGAAGAGGAGGAATACCTTCGGCCAGCTAAAAAATGTGTTTAAAAAGGATAAACCCCGGTATCCATATAACATTCCTGAGAACCCTGGCTATATGGTTTTCAACAAACCTGTTTACAAACCGGGCGACACAGTAAAGTTTAAAGCCTTTATCCTGAACAGGCGCTCGGGCAAACCTGTAACAGATAAAGAACTACTGATTCGGTTAAAGGATGATATGTGGGATAATGGCAGAATTATCGGCCGGGTAAGCGCCTACCGGCCCGGGGCGTTTGAATACCAGTTCAAATTAACGGACAGCCTTGATCTCGACCTCGACGACGACTATACCCTGAGCCTTGAACCTTTGAGCAGTGCAAAATACGACCTTGACAAGTATGAGGGAGATCTGGAGGACAGGGAATACTTACTGAAACGAACGGTCTACCAGTCCAAAAGCTTTCATTTTGAGGATTACGAGTTAAAAGTAAATCACTTCGCGATGAGGACGGATAAGGACATACAGACTCCCGGCGCTCCGGTCTCTTTGTATTTTAAGGCAACAGATGAAAATGACCTGAACGTTCAGGACGGGCGGGTAGAGCTGACCCTCACAACCGGTCAAATTCCTGATTTCAACGATCTTTACACGTTTGTTCCGGATACCTTGTGGAATCATACCGTCGCACTGGAGCCAACCGGCGAAACCAAACTGGTGTTGCCTGATTCCATATTTCCCGGCCCTGAAATACAGTTTAAAGCAGAAGCGGTCTTTCTTAACAGCAATAATGAAATGCACGAACAGACGCGGTACCTGTCCTTCTCCCCTGACGAAAACAAAATTACAGGTGAACTGATCAAAGACACCCTTGCAGTCAGTCACCGGTACAGAGGAAAAGAAACCGCGATGCGGGCAAATCTCTTTATCCTGAATCACGCTGGCGATACGGTATCAGTGAAGAACGTCACCCTTCCACTGAAAGAGAAGATTAGCCCAAATGATTATAAATATGTAATCAGAACAGAAAAACTGACAAAAGACTTTCGGATCAATAGTTTCCCTTCAGAACTTTCACCTTCTGCCTACCGCGATCGGGACTCGCTCTTTATACGGGTTGCCAATCCACGCCGGCTCGATTTCTGGTATACGGTATTTGCAGGGAAGAAGATTATTGAAAAAGGGAGATCCACGCAGCTGAACTATGCCAGGCCCTTTTCTGAGAAAGCAAATGTGTCTGTCGTGTTCGACTATATTTGGGGAGGGGAACCACAGCACGAAGAGGTGAATGTTCCCTTCCAGGACAAACTTCTGAATATTCAGGCAGAGCAACCTCTCACTATTTATCCCGGCCAGCAGGTGACGATCAATGTGCACGTAAAAGATGCGGCAGGCAAGCCAGTGGAAAATGCGGATATCAGTGCTTACTCCTTTACAAAAAAGTTTGAGGGCACCCAGGCCCCCTTTATTCCATACCTGGGCAAAGCCTATCCCTACAGGAAAGTACAGGCTCCGTTAAATTTAGATTTACCGAAGAGTAATGGGGCCTGGCTGTTGAACTGGGACAAATGGAGCAGGGAGATGGGGCTTGACAGCATCAGGCATTACCAGTTTACCCACACAAGAGATATATTCCGTATTGAAGAACCGGCGCCCGACAGTATCACCCAAATCGCTCCCTTTGTGGTGAACAAAGGAAGGATCATCCCTGTTCATGTTCTCTACATTGATGAGAAGCCGGTCTACTTCAGCCAGACCACCCATCTTCAGAGATATTCTTTCAGGGTAAATCCGGGATTTCATAAAGTCTCTCTCCGGACGAGGGACTTCTCCGTGACGCTTGATTCCGTAAAAGTCAGCAAGGGCAACAAATGCATTTTATCAGTTAACCAGGATCAGGAACAAAACAGCAAGGCTCATTTTATCAAACAGAAACCTGCATTATCTGAAGATGAGGCGAGACTGATTAACAGATATCTTCTTACTGTAACCGATAATTTCAACGGAGTTTTTGCTACGATTGCACAGGGCGATAACATATTCCTCCTGAACCCTGCCAACAGGAATGGCTATTACAGCTACTCAGGGAAACCAATTCTAACAGGTCCGCACTCCGGCTTTACTGCCAGGTTTGACCTGAAAGGAGAACAACCGGTTTACTTTGATCCGGAGCCGGATTACAGGTTTGAGTTCAGGCCGGGACTGCTGAAACAAACATCTTTACCGCGGTTTACTAAATATCCGTTTAGCACATCTTTAAACGATTTTAGTCCCCGCACCGAGGTTGATTATACGCAATATCCTTTAACCACGACAGA
>JBQGEO010000171.1:0-4623 GCA_052039655.1 Pararcticibacter sp. | reverse complement strand
GGGGCTTAATATCAGGACGAACCCGCTTCTTCTGGGGCTTACAAAATCGCCGTTTTTACCGGTTATGCAGGTGGCGGATGACGGCACGGAATCTCCTAACCTGGCAGGTGTTGACGTGTTTAACATGAGTAACCCCGTTGCAGTACTCGATAACCTGAATGCTGTAAACAAGCATTCCCGTTTTTTTGGTTCGGTGAGATTTAATTACAAAACAGGCAAGTTCGGGAATATTGGATCTCTTGTGGGGCTGGCTTACAGCAAGGTCAGGGAAAGTTATTTTGTACCGAGACTTGGAGTTGCTCCCGACACTCTAAGTAATGCTGTAGCATACAGCACCCTTTCAAGCCGTGTGCAGCGCTATAACTCTTTCTATAATGATACCTATTATTCGTATAAGCGAAGCTTCTCCTCTGTTCATACCCTGGAGGCAAATGCAGGTTTCAGATATCAAAGCTCTGAGAATGAACAGGACCGGGCAACGGGCTATAATTCGCCTTCGGATGATTTTGTCACCATTGGGTATAGTTCTAATTCTTTGAGAGAGATCGGGGGAGATATGGGAAAATGGCGCTGGCTGAATGCCTACCTGGGAATTAATTATTCCTATAAGAGCAGATACCTGCTGGCTTTTAATGCTTCGGCGGATGGCTCTTCGCGGTTTGGAAAGGAGGCAAGGAAGGCATTAGAGATTAATGGGAATAAATACGCATTTCTTCCTTCAGTTGGGGCTGCCTGGATCCTGTCATCAGAGAGTTTCATGAAAGATATCAGGCCCGTGGATCTGCTTAAGTTCAGAATCAGCTATGGTTTATCAGGGAATGATGATATTGGTAATTTCACCGCCAGGAGATATTACGTGTCGCAGAACCTGCTGGGCAACCAGGGATTGATACGGGGTAATATCGGAAATCCGTATTTATCATGGGAGAGGAGCCGGAAGCTGAATGCAGGGATGGACCTCAGCCTGTTTAACGAGCGGCTTTCTGCCAGTATCGATGTGTTTCAGACCAGGATAACGGATCTTATTACGTATAACCAGGTTCCTGCCGGTGCAGGGTTTGATTTTGTGGTTGCTAATAATGGCAGCATGAAGAACCGGGGAATCGAGGCAAGTGTGAATGCCAGGCTGCTGAACAGCACATTGAAATGGGACGCAGGGGTGATCGTGTCCGTCTACAGGAATAAGGTTACTTCACTCCCGGGCGAAACCCCCGTTGTAACGACGTATTCCGGAGCCGCGGTTATCAGCCGTCCCGGAGGTGCTCTTAACGAGTTTTATGGTTTCCGGACGCAGGGAGTGTTTGCTTCGGATGCGGAAGCTACAGCATCCAGTCAGCAGGTAAGAATGGCCGATGGAAGTCTTCGTGCTCCCGGAGGGGGCGACATCCATTTTGCGGATCTTAACAGCGACGGTGTGATAGACGACCGGGATAAAACTGTGATAGGGAATCCTAATCCCGATTTTACCGGGGGGATTCAGACTGCTCTTGCCTGGAAGAAGCTCTCTTTGCAGGCTATATTCTCGTTCAGTAAAGGAAATGACGTATATAATGGTACAAGAGCCATTCTTGAATCTGGTTCTATGCCAGTAAACCAAACAACTGCCATGAATAACCGCTGGCAGTATGAGGGACAGGCTACTGACATCCCTAAGGTTACTTATGGGGATCCTATGGGGAATTCCAGGTTTTCAGATCGCTGGATTGAAGACGGCTCTTACCTGAGGCTGCGGACTTTAAACATAACATACTCGCTGCCCGTGAAAACAAGGACTGTGAAGTCGGCGAGCGTTTACTTAACAGGAAATAATTTGTTCACCTTAACCAGGTATATGGGATATGATCCGGAAATGGGTTCGGGCGGCAGTCCTTTTACAATGGGATATGATATTGTACAGGAACCGCAGTTCAGGTCCATACAGCTGGGTGTTCGGGTTGGTTTATAAAAGAAAGAATATGAGAAGTAAAATATCTACATGGTCAGTCAGGCTGATTTTTTCTGTATCAGTGATTATAACAGCTTCGTCCTGCCGGAATATGTTCGACGTTCTTCCGGAGGATGCGGTGGATGAGAGTAAAGCATGGCAGAATATTTATGACGCTGATGCGGGGGTAACCGGAGTATATGGTCAGCTGTTATCGGTGGCCGGACAGTATGAAGTACTGAACGAACTCAGAGGGGATCTGATGGATGTAACGGTTAATTCGGATAGTTACCTGAAGCAGATCAATACTCATACAGTGACGGGTGAAAATCCCTATGCAAATCCAAAGCCTTTTTATGCTGTGATCCAGAATTGTAACGACGTCATGAAGAACCTCCGGCAGATGTACGACAGCCGGAAGATCGGGAAGAGCGATTTTGATCAGCGTTATTCGGATATGGGGGCGTTAAGGTGCTGGTTATATTTTCAGTTGGGGATTCATTTCGGGCAGGTTCCGTATGTTACGGAAGCTATTGAAAATATAGATGATGTAAAAGACCCTGCGAAATTCCGCAGGCTGAACCTGGATGAGCTGGTTGCGGAGCTGATCAGTTTTATGGAGGCCCTGCCATATAAGGATGCTTATGTATCGGGAAGTTCACTCAATACCCAGATTGACGGTTATCCGGCCAAATTATTTTATGTAAATAAGTATTGTGTTCTCGGCGACCTGTATCTGTGGAAGAACGACTATCACAATGCTGCTATAGCTTACAAGAAGGTATTGGAAACATCTACTCCCCTGGGGGACGCTGCAGGTGAGATTTACTATAATCAGTTTGTGGGAAGCAGTGGTAATGATGATGTTATCAGGACTTCGGCTTACCAGGGATTTTTCTCCAGGTCGCCACAGGATAAGGAATTTCAGTGGGAATGGATCTGGACAATGGTTTTTGATAAGAATTTCCGTCCCGTAAATCCGTTCATTGACTTGTTTTCCAACACAGGAGGTAAATACCTGGTGAAGCCCTCTGCCGTTGCTATCAATAACTGGAAGGCACAGGACCAGACTGATAATACTCCTTATGATTTAAGAGGTGAAAATAATAGCTATAAGATGATCAACGGTCAGCCTGTAATTATGAAGTTTCTGTATAATTATCTGAATGCTACTACGGGCGTGCCGGCGAATACTCTTGAAAAGAACGGGAAATGGTTCCTTTATCGTGCAAGCCTGCTTCATTTGCGTTATGCCGAAGCAGCTAACAGGGAGGGATATGATAAAATTGCGTATGCGCTGATTAACCAGGGCATACGGACTACTTATTCCTTTAATCCCAATACTACTGATGTAACTCAAAAGTCGGCTACTTTTCTGCCGGAACCCTATGATCTTGATGGCCGCAAGATCGATGCACCCCGGATCCGGGGAAAATTCCACCGGAACCTCGGCATCCGGGGAAGGATGAGTACAAAGGTTTCCGGACTTTCGTATGCCGATTCTGTCGCTTACTTTAACGGGGTTGAGAGAGGTGTTGCCGGATATGAACAGTTTTACACCAATCGTACAGTTAAAGACAGAGCTGGCTTAACCCTCTTTATGGAGAATAAGATCATTGATGAAGGGGCTTTGGAATTAGCATACGAAGGCAACCGGTGGCAGGATCTTCTGAGGATAGCTTTGCGCAGGGAGAAGGAAAATGCTGGTTCAGGGTTAAGCTTTCTTAACGGTAAGATCCGGGCAAAATTTGTTGCTTCCGGCTCGGGGGGATTCACTGAAAAGACATCGATGAGCCAATGGTTCCTCCCTTTTGAATGGGAGTAAGCTGCGGTAAATTCGATGAAAAGATATATACACACACACACATCTTATGATTATTCGTTTTTTTTCTTTCTGTATTTTAATATTTGCCTGTTGCTGCAGCTTCGCTCAGCAGCGGGCTTTTCCGGGAGCGGAAGGTTTCGGTAAAGCAGCATCAGGGGGCAGGGGCGGCACTGTTTATCATGTGACGAACCTGAATGATTCAGGGCCGGGGTCTTTTCGCGAAGCCGTAAGTGAACCGGGTAGAACGGTGGTGTTCGATGTCGGCGGGGTTATCAAACTTGATTCCAGGATCCAGACTGCTTCGGATCTTACCATTGCGGGACAGACAGCACCAGGAGAGGGGATCGTGGTATATGGACATGGTGTTTCCTTTTCCGGCCAGAAAAATGTGATTGTTCGCTATATGCGGTTCAGGGGTAGTATTAATATGGCCAGAGGTTCGTGTACCCTCACTGCGGATAATGCTGAGGATATGATATTCGACCATGTCTCTGTTCAGTGGGGCCGGTGGGATAACCTGCATATCAAAAACAGTAAGAACATCACGCTGCAATACTGCATTATCGGGGAATCTATCGATCCCCAGCGGTTTGGAGCCCTGCTTGAAAGGCCGGAAAGGCTGACGATCTATCACTGTCTGTGGATTGATAACCAGAGCCGTAATCCGAAAGCAAAGGCTGATATTGAGTTTGTCAATAACGTGATCTATAATTGGGGTAGCAGCGGCTTTGTGGGGGGGCACTCAAGCGCGCACCATCATCAGGATGTGATTGGAAACTATTTTATAGCCGGGCCTTCGTCAAAGGGTGGTTTTTTAAACATGTTTGATACTACCGATCATGTTTATCACCGGGCAAATATGGTCGATACGGAT